>JAJECR010000202.1 GCA_022821935.1 Candidatus Latescibacterota bacterium | reverse complement strand
CATGGCGTAGGCTTCTTTTTTATACTGGATCAGGGGATCCAGCTGGCCGTAGGCGCGCAGGCCGATGCCCTCCCGCATCCGGTCGATCTCGTACAGGTGTTCCTGCCAGGCGTTGTCGATTACGTGCAGCGTGGCGAAGCGCTCCAGGTCGCGCATCAGTTCGGGAGAAGGCGCCAGGGCCGTTTCCTTCCGCTCGTAGGATTCCATCATCTTCTCGTTGACCAGTTCCACCAGCGATTCCACGTTCAGATCGGCCATTTCGTCTTCGGCCACGGCCACGGCGACGTGGAAGTTGCGGGCCAGGTCGGCGCTCAACTCGTCCAGCGCCCAGTCTTCGGGATAGGTCTTGGGATCGGTGTACTCCGCCACTTTCCGTTCGGCGACCCCCCGAATCATCTCGATGACGTCGTTCCTGAGATCCTTCCGCTCGAGGGCATGCAGGCGGCGGTCGTACACGGCTTCGCGCTGCTGGTTCATGACATTGTCGTACTCGAGCACGTGCTTTCGCATGTCGAAATGCTGGGCTTCCACCCGCTTCTGGGCCCGTTCGATGGACCGGGTCACCATGGCGTGCTCGATCACTTCCCCGTCCGGTATCTTCAGGCGGTCCATGACGTTCGCGATGCGCTCGGAACCGAAGAGCCGCATCAGGTCATCCTCTAGAGAGAGGTAGAAACGCGAGGAACCCGGGTCTCCCTGGCGTCCGGAACGGCCGCGGAGCTGGCGGTCGATACGGCGGGCTTCGTGGCGTTCCGTCCCGATGATATGGAGCCCGCCGAGTTCCACCACACCCGTGCCGAGCTTGATGTCGGTGCCCCGGCCCGCCATGTTCGTGGCAATGGTCACGGAACCGGGCTGCCCGGCCTTCGCGATGATTTCCGCCTCCTGCTGGTGGAACTTGGCGTTCAGCACGTTGTGCCTGATCCCCCGCCGTTTCAGCATGCGGCTCAGCGTTTCCGAAGCGTCGACGGAGGTGGTCCCGATCAGGATAGGCTGGCGCTGCCCGTTCAATTCCTCGATTTCGTCCAGGACCGCGTTGTACTTCTCCCGGCGGGTACGGTATACGACGTCTTCGAAGTCCGTGCGTTGCACCGGCTTGTTGGTGGGGATCTCCACCACGTCCATCTTGTAGATCGCGAAAAACTCGCTCGCTTCGGTCACCGCCGTACCGGTCATGCCCGCCAGCTTCTCGTACATGCGGAAGTAATTCTGGATCGTTATGGAAGCGACGGTGCGCGTCTCCTGCTCGATCTTCACGCCTTCCTTGGCTTCGATAGCCTGGTGGAGGCCTTCGGCCAGCCGCCGCCCGTACATCAGCCGGCCCGTGAAGGTATCGACCAGCACGACCTTCCCGTTCTCGATGACGTAATCAATGTCCTTCTCGTAGATCGCGTAGGCCTGGAGCAGCTGGTGCATGTTGTGGATGCGTTCGCTGCGTTCGGCGTAGAGCTTCTCCAGCGCGGCCTTCTTCTCATTCTTCTGCTCGTCGGTCAGCCCCTCGTCCGAATCGATTTCCACGATGCCTTCGCTGAGATCGGGGATGATGAAAAGCTCCTGTTCGCCTGGCGACAGGAGTTCCCGGCCCTTCTCGTTGATCTCGGTGTGACGGGTCTTCTCATCGACCGTGAAGAAGAGATCATCGTCCAGCACGGGCATCTTCTTTTCCCGAATGTAGTCCCCCTCCACCTGCTGTATGAGCTTCTTGATGCCGGGTTCCTGCTGCAGTTTCAGGAGCTTCTTGTTCTTCGGCATGCCCCGCTGGGCCTGCAACAGCCGGGTCCCGGCGTCGTAGTCGTCCTCCTCGTTATCCAGCAGCGCCTCCGCATCCGCGATGATCTTCGCCGCGAAGCGGGTCTGGGCGCGCACGAGCTTCTGTACGTCCGGCAACGATTCGGCGTACTTCCCGCTGTTTGATTCGCTTACCTGCCCCGCGATGATGAGGGGCGTGCGCGCTTCATCGATCAGGATGGAGTCCACCTCGTCCACGATCGCGTAAGGATGCCCCCGCTGCACGCGGTCCTCCAGGCGCCACTTCATGTTGTCCCGGAGGTAGTCGAAACCGAATTCATTGGTGGTCCCGTAGGTCACGTCCGCCTGGTAGCCCGTTTTCTTGCGCTCTACGTCGGGATCGTTATTCTCGAGACATTCGACCGTCAGCCCGAGGAACTCGAATACCGGTCCCATCCAGGCCCGGTCGCGCTTGGCGAGGAACTCGTTGTGCGTCACCAGGTGGGCGCCCTGGCCGGTCAGGCCGTTCAGATACATGGGGAACAGGGCCACGAGCGTCTTGCCCTCTCCCGTCGCCATCTCGGCGATCTTGCCTTCGTGGAGCACGACACCGCCGATGATCTGCACGTCGTAGGGGATCATGTCCCACTCCATCTCGCCCTGGCCGGGGACGACCCAGGACCTGCCGAGCATGCGCCGGCACGCTTCCTTGACCAGGCCGAAGGCCTCGGGCAGGATTTCGTCCAGTTCTTCGCCGTCCTCCCACCGGGCGCGGAACTCCCGCGTCTTTTCGGGGAACTGGTCTTCGTCGAGCGCCTGGTATTCGTCGGCCCATTCGTTGACGGCTTCGACGATCGGCGCCAACCGCTTGACGTCCCTGTCGTGCTTGGTCCCGAAAGCACCGGAGATCAGGTTCTTGAACCGGGTGATCATGAAGTTTCGTCCTTCGTGCCGTGCCGCGGAGACGGACTGGTCCTCGTTGTTTTCCAACGATGAAACTTACAGGCGCAGGCGGCCTGAAACAACTCTTTTCTTAGAACCGGAGCGGCTGGTTTCCGGTTCCATTTCTCATGAAAAAACCCCGGCGGGACAGCGTATGGCCGCGCCGGGGCTGTTGCTGTATTCCAAGGGCAAACCGCCCTCAGTCGTCGTCCCGGAGATAGGGGCTGAGCTTCCCGCTGCGGGTCGCGTGCCGCAGACGCTGCAGCGCCCGTTCCTTGATCTGGCGTATCCGTTCCCGCGTCAGACCGAAACGAATGCCGATTTCCTCGAGCGTGTGGGCCCTTTCCGACCCTACGCCGAAGTACAGGCGGATCACTTCCGCCTCGCGGGGCGGAAGGGTGTCCAGTACCTTGCCGACGTCCGACTTCAGGAACTGCAGCATAGTGCTCTCGTCCGGCGCCGTCTGCATTTCATCGGGCAGGAGGTCGAGCAGGCTGCGGTCGTCGTCGTGATTGAAGGGGACGTCCAGGGAGATGCAGTGGCTGAACGAACTGAGGGCCTCGTTGATTTCTTCGACCGAAATATCCATTTCCTGGGCGATTTCGTCTATGTCCGGTTTGCGGCCGAGTTCGTGTTGCAGATGCTTGGAGGTCTGCTTGATACGGCGAAGTTCTTCGGAGCGATTGACCGGGACGCGAACGGTCCTCGACTGGTTGGCTATGGACTGTATGATGGCCTGGCGTATCCACCAGACGGCATAGGATATAAACTTGTACCCCCTGGTTTCGTCGAACTTCTTGGCGGCCCGCATCAGGCCCATGTTGCCTTCGTTGATCATGTCCAGCAGGGGCAGGCCGTAGTTCTGGTACTGCCGGGCCACGCTGACGACGAATCGCAGATTGGCCTTCACCAGCTTATCCAGTGCTTTCTGGTCGCCCTGCTTGATCAGGCGGGCCAGCCTTACCTCTTCCTCGGCCGTTATCAAGGGATATTTGGACATTTCGGCCAGGTAGCGGTACAGCGCCTGTTCGTATCTCGCCCCGTTGCCATAGGACTCTTGATATGATGTGCCGATCTTGCTTCACCTCCCCTCCACGCCATGCGCCACGCGCGGCGCGTCCCTTCCGTTTCGGCCTATGCAGGTCCGGTTCCCGTTACAGCGCGGTCCTTTGCGGAGTTAACGGCGTGCCGAACGATGCGTGCCATACAGATTCCTGTTCAAAATATGCGAGCGGCAAAGGCGCCGTCGTCAGACAATTGGAAAGGACAATCCGGCGGGTGCGCGTTTAAATACTGGATTAGCGTCGTTGCTCAGACAGAGGGAACTGAAGAAGGGTTGCCATCGAATAAAACCGGAGTCCAGCCGTGGACAGGCTTACAAGAAGGCTGTGCCAGGGTGACAGTTCCCAGTGTGATAAAAATATACCAAAAAGGCCGCCAAGTCAAGAGTTTTCCCTTTAGGATTGACAGGGAAATGACCGGTGGATACATTGGTACGCCCAAAATCTGACGCATACTCCCGGGACCGGAGATCCTTCCCGCAAGGAAACAGCGGATGGCCGCGGAATCGAAAACATGGCGTATCGCCGTCGCGAACCAGAAAGACGTGGTGGACGCCGTGGGAGAAGGTCTCCGCGAAGACATCCTCGACCTGGGCATAAGCGGGGTCGAACGGGTGCGACATGTCCGGCTCTACGCGCTCCACGGCGATCTGTCGACGGCCGAGATCGACCGGATCACCACTGATCTCCTCGCCGACCCGGTCACCCAGGAAAATCTGAAAATCGACGACGCGGGCCTGCCGGTCGAATCCGGAGCGTGGGGCGTGGAGGTATGGTTCAGGCGGGGCGTAACCGACGCCGTGGGCGAAACCACGCTGAAAGGGAGCCGCGACCTGGGCGTCACGGGGATTGAGTCCGTGGAAACCGGGCGGGGGTACATCCTGACGGGGCCGCTTGCCCGGCCGCAGATCGATACCATATGCCGCAGGCTGCTGGCCAACGACGTGATTGAAAGATACACGTGCTACGAAGGGGGCAAATGACACTCGAGGTCGACGTAACGGTAGAGACTGTCCCCTTGCTGCAGGCGACCGACGATGAAATGATGCGGTTGAGCCGGGATGGCATGCTGGCCCTCAACCTGGAGGAGATGCGGTCCATACGCCGGTACTTCGCCTCGATCGGGCGCGAACCGACCGACGTGGAGATCGAAACGCTGGCCCAGACCTGGTCCGAACACTGCAAGCACAAGGTCTTCAACGGAGTCATCGATTACGTCACGGGCACAAAGACGGAGCGCGTCGACAATCTCTTCGCCCGCTCCATAAGGAAGGCTACCGAAGATATCCGCCGGCAGAAGGGCGACGAAGACCAATGCGTATCCGTGTTCGTCGATAACGCGGGCATCATCGAATTCGACGAAGACTTCCACCTCGTTTTCAAGGTCGAGACCCACAACCATCCTTCCGCGCTGGATCCCTACGGCGGCGCCAATACGGGTATCGGCGGG
>JAJECR010000255.1 GCA_022821935.1 Candidatus Latescibacterota bacterium | reverse complement strand
TCCCACTTGCTTCCTCAATGAGTTGACACGCCGCCGTGGCAGTGCCGCCCGTGGCGAGCAGGTCGTCCACGACGAGCACGCGGTCCCCCGGCTGCACGGCGTCCAGGTGCATTTCAAGGGCGTCCGTGCCGTATTCCAGTTCGAATTCGATCCGCCGTGTTTCCGCTGGAAGCTTGCCGGGCTTGCGAAGGGGAACGATGCCCTTGCCCATATGGTAAGCCAGCACCGGCGCCAGGATGAACCCCCGGGCTTCGATACCGGCTACGAGATCGATAGACTTGTCCGCGTACTCCTGGACAAAACGATCCACGGCCATGCGGAAGGCGGCGGGATCCTTGAACAGCGTGGTCACGTCCTTGAAGTTGATCCCGGGAATGGGAAAGTCCGGCACGTTGCGGACCTTCTGCTTGAGTGCTTCCAAGTCACACCTCGTTTCTTGTCATGAACGACCGGTTACCGGCCGAATTCGCCCCGCCAGTTCTCGGTAATGGTCAACACGGGTCGCGCTGATTCCGCATTGGCCGGCAGGATGAACTTCTGCCCGTCCCCGGTCACATCGAAACCGGAAAAACGCAGGTAGTCGGCGCCGCCCTGGATACGATCGAAGAGGACCCGCGGCGGTGCGAACCGGAAACCCTGGCCCTCCAGGAGAGGAACGGACATCATCCGGTTGTCTTCCACGTAACACAGTTCACCCCCGGAGGGATTCCAGCGCGGCGTCCAGCCGCCGTTGACGGACACGCGCCAGCGTCCCGACCCCGTGGGAAACCGGGTCACGTACACCTCTGGAGAACCGTCCAGGATCAGTACATAGGCCAGGTATTGACCGTCCGGTGACAGGGCGGCCTGAAACACCCGCCGCTGGTTCCCAACGAGCACTTTCGGCTCCGCGTCACCCTCCGTGGAGATGTATTGTATGCTTTGCCGCTTGAAAAAGACCAGCTTGCGTCCGTCACCCGACATGATCGGTTCCCAGCCGGTAAGAGAGTCGGCGGAGAATGGCGTCATCTCGTCCATGGCGTCGAGATCCATACGCATGAGCAGCCCGTCTCGCCTGAAACGCCCCGGATTCAGGGAGGGAGAAACCGCGAAAACGATCGATCCGCCATCGGGCGTATAGGTCGGCTTGCTGTAGTCCCAGTCGTCAAAGGTCAACTGGCTTCCGGCGCCGGATTCGAAGTCGTACAGCCAAAGCCCCTGAAAATCGCCGTCCCTGGCGTCGACGATGACCCGCGTCCCGTCGGGAGACAGCACAGGATCTCCAATCCATTCCTGCGGGCTGCCGATGACCCGTTCGATCCGCCCGCGGCGGTTGACCACGGCAAGCTGCTGCCTGGGCCGGAAGGCCGGGCGGTACACCATGGTACCGTCTGTGGAGAGGCTGACGGAATTGACGTGCCGTACTACGGGAAAGGCTTCACCCGTCAGTTCCCCCAGCTCGGGGGAAAAGGGTACGGCCCACAGGTCGCCTTCGGCCTGGGCGGTCTCCCGGTAATAGACCAAGTGGCCGGACGCGAATCCCGCCACGGTGAGAAAATCGCCTTCCAGGGGCAGTGTGCGCCGGCCGTCCCCGGGAGATTCCACGACAATGCGGGACGCGGTAATACGGCCCATAATGATCGCCTGGCTCAGCTCCGCGTTTCCCCGGTACTTTTCGCTCAGATCGGCGATCACTTCCGAATCGTCCTCGGTCAACACTACAGAGAACAGGCGGAGGTTGTGATCGGAAAGGCTCAAGGGATGGACCAGGGCCCGTTCGAATCTCGTTTCGTCCGGCTCCGCGAACCGCGCCGGAACGCCGCCGTGCTCGGACACCGAGTACAGCCCTCCGCCGGTCCTCAGGCTGGACATGCTGAAGATGATTTGTCCGTCGCCGCCCCATGATATGCCCATCAGTCGTTGATCCGGTAAATCGCACAGATGGACCTGTCCACCGCCGTCCGCGGCGACCTTCCATATCGACCGCTCGGACAGGTAGCCGATGTAGCGGCTGTCGGGAGACCAGAATACCCGGTCAACGTCTTCCGTACCGGATATTCCCCTGCCCTCTACCTGGTCCAGGGGCCGCACCCGCAGCCGGCTGTCCCGTGTGAAGGCAAGCATAGTCCCGTCCGGCGAAATGGCCACGTTGTCCCGTCCCAGGTTGTCCAGCGTAACCTGGAACTTGCGGACGGGCAAAGGGGCCTCCACCGACAGCAATCCCGACAGGCCCGCTATGCCGAGAACCACCCCGGCAATCCCCAGGGCGCAGGCCGCGAGCAAGCCCGGGTTCCGGAGGAGGGAAACCAATCGTCCGTCCTTCGATGGGCCGGCCATCCCGGTCGAAGGTCCCGCCTCGTATTCCTCCCGGCTGTCGTCCAGGGCGTGTCCCACGTCGAGAACGGACTGGTAACGGGACCTGGGCTCCTTGGCGAGACAGCGCCGGACGATACGGTTCAGCGAAGGCGGCAGATCATCGTTGTACGCGCCCACGGGTTCAGGTTCGTCCTTCAGGGTGCTGCTGATTACGGACACGTAGTTGTCCCCGGTGAAAGGCCGGCTGCCCGCAAGGGCCTCGTACATCATGACGCCCAGGCTGAATATGTCGCTGCGGTGATCCCCCCGGTTCCCCATGGCCTGCTCCGGCGACATGTACGCGGGGGTGCCCATCACGGCTGCGGCCTGCGTAAGGCTCACCGTGGGGGCGCCGCCATCGGTTTCGCCCGGTGTCTCCGCGACGATCCTCGCCAGTCCGAAGTCCAGGATCTTCGGGACGCCTTCGTCCGAAATCATTACGTTCGCCGGTTTCAGGTCCCGGTGCACGACGCCCCGTTCGTGGGCATGGTCCAGGGCTTCCACGATGGGCATGAACCAGTCGTAGAAGGATTCCAGCGGGAGGGGCGTGCCGGACAGGTGCTCATGGAGTGGCCGGCCGGGGACATACTCCATGGTAATGAAGTATACTCTGCCCGGACCATCCCGCCCGTCGCCCGGACCATCCCGCCCGTCGCCCGGGCCATCCTGCCCGCCGTCTCCGGCGCCTGCCGGGGACGCCTCCTCGATGGCGTATACCTGGGCTATGTTCGGGTGGTTGAGTTTGGCGGCGGCCTCGGCTTCGACACGGAACCGCTGGAGGAAAACCGGGTCGCCGGCCAGTTCCTCCGGCAGTACCTTCAGGGCGACCCGTCGTTTCAGGCGGGTGTCCTCGGCCAGATATACCTCGCCCATGCCTCCCCGGCCGAGGACGCTCACGATTCGGTAGTGGAGAATGACGTCGTCCTTCCGCATGTCCCTCACTCCGTCTCGGTCCCTAGTCCAGTTCTTCCAGACGCACAGGACGGCCTTCCGCCGCCGATCGATCGGCGGC
>JAJECR010000135.1 GCA_022821935.1 Candidatus Latescibacterota bacterium | reverse complement strand
TCATCCCGAGCCATTGCTGCACGACCATCAATCTCCACGACCGGTTCTTCGGCGTGCGCAACGGGACCGTCGAGTCCGTTTGGGACATCGCGGCCCGCGGGAAACTGCAGTAAGGCAGGGCCCGCGTTCATCACACAGCCGGCCCCGCAACAGAACGCCACGACCCGTGGCACCCAGACATACCTGAGAGAAGGAGTACCCATGGATCCCCGATACCTCGTAGTCAATGTCGACGAGATCCCGAGTCCGTCCATGCTGGTCTACCGCGAGCGGATGCGGGAGAACATCGACCGGACCCTGGCGATCGCCGGCGGACCGGAGCGCCTGCGTCCCCACGTGAAGACCCACAAGATGCGGACCGTCATCGAGATGCAGCGCGCGGTGGGGATTGCCAAGTTCAAATGCGCCACGATCTACGAGGCAAAGATGCTGGCGGAACTGGGCGTGGACGACGTCTTTATCGCCTACCAGATGATCGGGCCCAACATCGGACGGCTGGTCGATCTCGCCGACCGCTTCCCGGGAACGACCTTCCGGAGCATGGTGGACGACCCGGGCGCGGCCGAAGCGCTTTCGGCGGCAGCGGCTCAAGCCGGTGTGACCATCGACGTCCTGCTGGATTTCGACGTGGGCCAGCATCGCACCGGGATCGGGCCCGGACCTGACGCGCTGGAGCTTTACGCGCTCCTGGACCGCCTGCCCGGCATCACCCCCGGCGGGCTCCACGGCTACGACGGCCACAACCACCAGGAAGACCTCGAGGAACGCCGGCAGGCCTGTGGCGCCGCGCTGGACCAGGTGCGTGCCTTTCAGGCGCAGTTGGAATCCCGCGGCCTGCCCGTGCCCCGTCGCGTCATGGGCGGGTCCATATCCTTTCCCTGTTATGCCCCCGCCGAAGACGTGGAGCCGTCGCCCGGCACGTCGGTATTCTGGGACTGGGGGTACAGCCGGCGCTTCCCCGACCTGCCCTTCGAAGCCGCGGCCCTGCTGCTCAGCCGCGTCATCAGCATCCCTACCGCCACGCGGGTAACGCTCGACCTCGGCAACAAGGCCATCGCCTCGGACCCGGCCGGCCAGCGCGGCATCCCCTGGAACCTTGCCGGCGCCGAACCCGGACTGCACAACGAGGAACACTGGATCATGGACTGTCCGGATACCACGGGCCTGTCGGTCGGCGATCCCATCTACGTCTTCCCCACCCACGTGTGCCCCTGCACCGCATTGCACCGCCAGGTTTACGTGATCGACGGCGACGGCCGCTGCCGCGAGCAGTGGACGGTCGACGCGCGTGACCGGGAATAGCCGGTTCGATCTCCTCTTTTCCCGTCCCGAATTCCCGCCGCGGTTATGTGACGATCGTGTTACAAATATAAACTTTGCTATTGACGAAGTTACGTAAATTCATTATCTTAAACTGTTCGCGCATTACGCGAAAACCGGGCCGTTTCCCTTGGGAATCGTCCCGGCGTAATGGGTGTTTTCCAGGCACGTCGACAGGGCGCATGCATGTCGTTTGAGAAGATCCTAATCAACCAGGATAACGGGGTGGTCACGGTTACGATCAACCATCCGCCCTTGAACGTACTCAGTGCCCAGGTCGGAAAAGAGCTCGACGAGGCCCTTGACCGGATCGAAAACGATTCGGACGCTTCCGTGGTTGTACTCACGGGGAGCGGCGACCGGGCCTTTGCCGCCGGAGCCGACATCCGGGAACTTCAGCGGCTTTCGGGTACCGACGCCGAGGAAATGACCCATCGCTGGCATCGTCTCTTCCGGCGGATCGAAGGTTTCAGGCTGCCGGTCATTGCCGCCGTGAACGGAGTGGCGCTGGGAGGCGGGTGCGAACTGGCTATGGCGTGCGACCTGCGTTACGCCTCCGAGAAAGCCCGGTTCGGCCAGCCGGAAATCAACCTTGGCCTGGTCCCGGGATGGGGTGGAACGCAGCGGCTGCCGCGGCTGATAGGACGGGGACGGGCCCTCGAGTTGATGATGACGGGCGATATGTTCGACGCCGCCGAGGCCGAGCGCCTCGGGCTCGTCAATCGTGTCACGGCGCCGGAAGCTTTGATGGATACGGTCGGGGAACTGGCCGGGCGCATGGCCGCCAAGGGCGGTGTCGCCCTTGCTTCCATCAAGACCTGCGTCAATGAAGGGCTGGACCAGGGGATGGATGAGGCCCTGGCACTGGAGGCCCGCGAATTCGGAGCGGTGAGCTCCACGGAGGACAAGGCGGAAGGCATCGCGGCGTTTCTCGAAAAGCGGCCGGCGGGATTTCGGGGCCGCTGATTCGGGGCGAACGCCCAGGCCGCCAGAATCGATCACACTGTATCTACAAAGTATCTACAGATACGCGGCAGGGAGAGAGCATTCGTATGCAGCTGGGTCCAACCGAGGGTGAATACATTCAGGTAACGGGCGAATTCGAGAAGCGGGAAGCCATCGAATTCTGCGTTCAGGATCTTAACAGCAAGCAAATGGAATTCGGCGTCTGCGAACAGGACGGCAAATTCTTCGTGGCCCGGGTCATCGTACCGGACGAAGAGATTGATACCCGTTCCAAGATCGTCACGGTGCGCAGCGACCGGGTGGACATACACGGCAATCCGCGGGGGATCATCCGCAAGGGGATCTACAACTTCGTGGAATGGTACGCGGACGGTGAAGTCACCGCGCAGGAAGCCGCCGTCTAAGACACGGATCGATCTGCCCGGGACTTGCGGGCCTGATTTGTTCGATCTGGCGCGACCCGGCTCAACCCGATCCGCGCGTGCCCGACCCGGTCCGTATCTGAACCGTACTGTTAACAAGCCGATCCGCACCTGAACTGAACCGTTCCGTTCCTGCCATACTACTACGAAATCCCAGGCTGCGTGCCTATCGCTCGACGAAACCATGGAAGCTGACCAGCCTTCCATGGTTTTTTGATATATGCTCATTTTCATCCGGCGCGTGATGTCGATCATCTTCACAAGGCGCGTGATGTTGATCATCGCCCGCAAACATGCCCGTCAACCATGGCGCTCCTATCCCTTCATAAAGTCACGAAATACTACGGCGCGCAGTGTGTCCTGCAGGGCATCGGCTGGGGCATCGACCCCGGTCGGCACGTGGGCCTGATCGGCGCCAACGGGACCGGGAAGACGACCATGCTGCAGCTCATCACCGGCGACCTGTCGCCGGACGAGGGCGAAGTCTCCCGCCGCCGCGACCTACGGGTCGGCTACCTGACCCAGGACGCGCACCTGACCTCCACCAACTCCGTCCTGGACGAGGCGCTGAGCAGCTTCGAGCGCATTCACGAACTGGAAAGGCAGTTGCGCCAGGCCGAATCCGCGCTGGAGCAGGCCAGGGGCGACGCGGAAGAAACCGAGCGCCGACTGGGGCAGTACGGCCGGCTCGAAGAAGCCTATGAACGGGCCGGCGGATACACCTACCAGCATCGTGCCCAGACTGTGCTGCACGGCCTGGGCTTTACGGATAACGACCTGTCCCTGCCTGTCCGCGTGCTGAGCGGGGGACAGAAGACGCGCCTTCGACTGGGCAAGCTGCTGCTGGGGGACGCGGACCTGCTGCTCCTGGACGAGCCGGAAAGCCACCTGGACGTGGCCGCGACGGAGTGGCTGGAGGAGTACATAACCGACCACCCGGCGGCGATCCTGCTCGTTTCCCATGACCGCTACTTTCTCGACCGTACCGTGAACCGGATCACCGAACTGGAAGACCTCGGTCTGGAGAACTTCCCCGGCAATTACACCCAGGCCATGGCGGTCAAGGCCGAACGCCTCAAGGCGCGGCAGCGCGAGTACGACCAGCAGCAGGCCTTCATCAAGGAGCGTGAGGAGTTCATCCGCCGGACCATCGAGGGCGTCAAGACCAAGCAGGCCCAGGGCCGGCGCAGCCACCTGGCGCGACTGGAGCGTATCGAGAAACCGCGGACGAAGCACCGCACGGCCTCGCTGAACTTCGGATCGATGAAGCGCAGCGGCCGGGACGTCCTCATGCTGGAGGACCTGTCCAAAAGCTACGGAACACGGACGCTGTTCTCGGAGTTGGACTTCATCCAGCACCTCGGCGACCGCGTGGGCCTGATCGGCTACAACGGGGCCGGGAAGACCACCCTGCTCCGCATGATCGTGGGACAAGAGACGCCGTCGACGGGGACCATCCGGCTCGGCACGGGCGTGGACATCGGCTACTACGACCAGGAACGGGCCAGCCTGACGGGCGAGCGGTCCGTGCTGAACGAACTCTGGTCGGTCAGGCCCGCCATGAACGAAGGCGCCGTCCGCAACCTCCTCGGCCGGTTCCTGTTCCGGGGTGACGACGTGTTCAAGCAGGTCAGCCTGCTGAGCGGGGGCGAGCAGGGCCGCCTGGCGCTGGCCAAGCTGATCCTCGAGGAACCGAACTTCCTAGTACTCGACGAGCCGACCAACCACCTCGACATCCAGTCCAGGCAGGCCCTTGAGCATGCCCTGGCCGACTACCCCGGCACGCTCATGGTGGCGTCCCACGACCGGTACTTCCTCGACCAGACGGTGAATGCCCTGCTGGTCTTCGAACAGGACGGCGTCAGTCACTGGGAAGGCACCTACTCGGAATACCGGGCCTTCAAGGAGGAGCAGCGTCTCGCCGCGGCGAAGGAGAAGGAAAGAGAAAAGGCGTCGCGCCGCAAGCGGGAACCCGCGGCTTACGATCCCCGAAAGAAGGAACGTAAGGAGCAGCGGATGATGGCCGAAGCGCTGGAGGCGGCCATCCGGAAGAAAGAGGCGGAGATCGCCCGACTCGAGGGCGACCTGGGCGAGGAAGGGACGTTCTCGGACCACGAAACGGTCTCCCGGGTCGGCAACGCCTACGTGCGCGCCCGGCAGGAACTGGAGGACCTCTACGTGGAGTGGGAAGTGGTCACCATGGAACTGGAAGACTGAACGGACGCGACGCATGCACTCACGTCAGAAAGCGCGTAATTACGGAATATCTGTAACCGCGTATTATACTGCGGATAGATGATCTCAGCATGATCTGAATCGGAGGAAACTTGTACGACGCCGTCATCATCGGGGCCGGACCCGCGGGACTTGCCGCGGCCTACGCGGCCAAGCGGGCCGGGCTGGACTACGTGGTCGTGGAACGCCAGTGCATCGTCCACACCATCTACCAGTTCCCCACGGGCCTGGTCTTCTACTCGACCCCGGAACTCATCTCGCTGGGCGACGTGCCCATGATCGTCCAGGGACTCAAGCCCACCCGGGAAGAGGCGCTGAACTACTACCTGAAATTCGTCGAATCCCAGGGGCTCAAGGTGAACACCTACGAAGAGGTCACCAGCATCTCCGGCGAGGACGGGGACTTCGAGATCCGGTCCGTTTCTCAGCGGGAGGGCGAGCGGTGCTACCGGACCCGGAAGGTGATTCTGGCCACCGGCGCCTTCGACAGCGCCAACCGGATCGGCGTGCCCGGCGAGGACCTGCCCAAGGTCTTCCACTACTTCAAGGAGGGCCATCCCTACTTCGACCGGGACGTCCTCGTCGTGGGCGGCAAGAGCTCGGCCGTAGAGACAGCCCTTACCCTGTACCGCGCCGGCGCGCGGGTCACCATGTCCTACCGCCGCAGCTCGTTTCGCGGCATCAAGTACTGGGTCCTGCCCGACCTGGAGAACCGCATCGCCGAAGGGTCCATCACGGCCATCATGGATTCGACGCTGAAGACGATCCGGCAGACCGAGGTGGTCCTGGAGGTGGGGAGCGAGGACGTGGCGGATAGGGACGTGGCGGATGGGGAGCGCGTGATCCCCAACGACTTCGTCTTCTGCATGACGGGCCACGGACCCGACGTGCCCTTTTTAAGCGGCACAGGCGTGGAGGTCCAGCCCGAGAACAACATACCGGTACACGATCCCGACACCTTTGAATCCAACGTGTCCGGTATCTACATCATCGGTGTCATCACCGCCGGCAACGTGAGCAGTGACATCTTCATTGAGAACAGCCGGTTGCACGGACCGAAGGTGGTGGAGCATATTCTGGCGCAGAACGGTGTTTCACAGTGAGGTTCGGGCATGCCCGGGCCGATGCAGACTGCGGGTACCGTGGGATAGCGGGAAACGGGATGAGGATATGCCTGTATTACAATGAGAACTGCCCCGATTGCGTACGCCAGGCGGCTCGCACGGGTCGCATGGACTGGCTGGAACGGGTTGAACTGCGGAGAGACCGGTCGCCAATCGGAGAAGTTCCCGCAGGAGAAATCGTCGTGGTCGAAAAGAGTACGAATAGGATATTCACTGGTATCTTTGCGACTCGCAAAGTGTGCTTGCAAGTTCCCCTGTTGATTCCTTACGGACTTCTTCTGTTCCTGCCGCCCGTCCTGAGAATTGCGGGACGAAGAAAAATGGGATGCAACGGTGACGCGTGCGAGATTTGAAATGATCACCTTGCTGTTCGTAGCGATATAATATCTGGTTGGTCAGGTTACCCGGGGCTATCCTCATATCTTTGCAGAGGTATATACATGAATAAGAACAAGTCTTCTCCCAACCCCCTCGTCGGTGTGGTCATGGGCAGCAAGTCGGACTGGGACACCATGCAGAACGTCCGGGACGTGCTCGACCAGTTCGGCGTGCCCCACGAATGCCGGATCGTCTCGGCCCACCGCACGCCTCTCTGGCTGGCCGAATACGCGGCCAAGGCCGAGGGCCGGGGACTCGAAGTCATCATCGCGGGCGCCGGCGGCGCGGCTCACCTGCCCGGCATGATGGCGGCCCAGACGCTCCTGCCCGTCCTCGGCGTGCCCGTGGAAAGCAAGGCGCTCAAGGGCATGGACTCCCTGCTCTCTATCGTCCAGATGCCCCGCGGCATCCCCGTGGGCACCTTGGCCATCGGCCAGTCCGGCGCCGTAAACGCGGGCCTGCTCGCCGTGGCCATCCTGGCCAACGCGCGGCCGGATCTGCGGGAGAAACTGAGAAAGTACCGGGAGGACCAGACCGGCAAGGTCATGGGGGATAAGCTGTCATGAGCGATAAGGATAACGTGGGTGGCATGGGTGGAGCGGCTGACATGGACGGCGCGGGTGACATGGCCGGCGCGACCGAAACCGCAGGCGCGGCTGGTCTCGTACACTCAGACTCAGTAACCCCGGTACTTCCCGGCGCGACCATCGGCATCCTCGGCAGCGGTCAGCTCGGCCGCATGATCGCCATCGCCGCCCGACGCATGGGATACCGAATCCACACGCTCTCGCCCGAATCCGACTCGCCCACCGGTCACGTAGCCGACCGCGAAATCGTGGCCGCCTATGACGACGTGGAGGCCGTGAAGCGCTTCGCCGCTGACGTGGACGTCATCACCCTGGAATTCGAGAATATCTCCGCCGCCTGCGTCGACGCCGCATCGCCCATCGCACCGGTACGTCCGAAGGGCAGCGTGCTCCACACGACCCAGAACCGCCTGAGAGAGAAGACTTTTCTCGCCGATAACGGCTTTCCAGTCGCGCCGTTTCGACACGTAAAATCGAGAGAAGAACTCGTGGCCGCGGTCGAGGAAATCGGCACGCCCGCCGTGCTCAAGACGGCCGGATTCGGCTACGACGGCAAGGGACAGGTACGGATCGCCTCGGCGGACCACGTGGACGGTGCGTGGACGTCCATGGCCGGGCAGGAAGCCGTTCTAGAAGCGTTTATCGACTTCGACCTGGAACTGTCGGTCGTGGCCGCGAGAGGATTGACCGGGGACTTCGCACATTACGGCGCTGTGCAAAACAAGCACAGCAACCACATACTCGACGTTACGACTGCCCCGGCCGACGTATCCGGCGCGGCGAACGTCACTGCCGTGAACCTTACGAGGAAGGTGTTCAAGGCCCTCGACGTCGTCGGGGTCGCCTGCGTCGAATACTTCCTCGACCACGGCAACAACCTCATCATCAACGAGATCGCCCCCCGCGTCCACAACTCGGGCCATTTCACCTTCGACGCTTGCGTCACCAGCCAGTTCGAGCAGCAGGTGCGCGCCGTGTGCGGGTTACCTCTGGGATCGACCGAACAGCTCCGCCCCGCGGCCATGGCCAACTTGCTAGGGGACATTTGGGAGAACGGTGAACCCAACTGGGCGGCAGCTTTGGCCATCCCGGAAGTCAAGCTTCACCTGTACGGCAAGCAGCAAGCCCGGCCAGGACGGAAGATGGGGCATTTGACGGCGATGGCCGATACGCGGGAGCAGGCGGTGGTAAGGGTGGTGGAGGCTAGGCGGGGGTTGGTGGGTTGATCCAGTTCTCTTGGTACTTCTCCTCGAAATTTCGGTATAAGGGTTTGTTTTGAAGTTTGAAGTACTTTTTTCTATGCGTTTGATTCCATCGTGCTATAACTTGGTTTCTACAGTCTATCTTACGAAAGATGCAATCCTTCCAATTCACTATTCGAGATAACAACATGACTTACTACACGAATCTCTTTTCACCCGAAACGTATGTGGCATTTACTAAGTCAGAACGAGATGTTTCCGGCTTTAGAATACGGCAGAAAAATGTTGCTAGCCAAATAAGACCCGGCGACAGGTTTATCTGTTATATGACCAAAACCTCTCGCTGGATTGGTATTCTAGAAATCACGGAAAAGTACTTCTATAATAATTCTCCACTATTCTATCCTGAAGATGATCCTTACGTGATTCGATTCCGTGTAAAAGTACATGTTTGGCTACCGAAAGAGAAGGCCATACCAATACATGAGGACGAAGTCTGGAACAAGCTTTCGTTTACTCGGGACCACAGTAAAAACAGTAAGGTCTGGACCGGTAAACTGCGAGCCAGCCTTAACCAATTGTCTGAACAAGATGGTCGATTCTTGGAATGCTTACTGAAGAGGCAAGGTACTAGTGGGCCAACTTACCCAATTGACGAAGATCACTTTCAAAAGTTGGTCGGTCAAAGAATACGACGAAAAGGCAAAACCGTGCCTGTCACAATACCTAAGAAGGTGGAAACATCGCAAGAACCTAAAGATGATTCATCTATCCGCGAGTCATATCGGATGCAGGCGATGTTGGCGAAAATTGGCGAAGAAATGGGATTTAACATCTGGATCCCACGTTCCGACCGCTCCAATGTACTCCGGGAGTGGAATCCAGCTGAGAAAGTACTGTTTGGTGAACTTCCACTTAACTATGATGCAAACACTTTAAATACGATCGAACAAATCGACGTGATTTGGTTGAAACGTAGGTCGATCGTAAGAGCCTTCGAAGTTGAACACTCAACTGCTATCTATTCCGGGATACTTCGCATGGCTGACCTTCTAGCACTCCAACCCAATATGAATATCCGATTTCACATTGTTGCCCCATTTGAACGCAAGGACAAGGTATTACAAGAAATAAAGCGCCCGGTATTTTCGTTGCTAGATAGTGCCCCTTTATCAAAGATTTGTTCTTTTATCTCCTACGACAACGTGTACGAGCTATCCAAAGAACGCCACCTTTCTTTTTTATCTGATGCAGTACTGGAAAAATACACGGGGGAGCATTAAAACTCTATCCCG
>JAJECR010000270.1 GCA_022821935.1 Candidatus Latescibacterota bacterium | reverse complement strand
CGCGGGCCGGCTCGGTATGGGTTCGGTGCTCGGCTCCAAGAACATCATCGGCATTGTGGCCAGGGCTGAGACGGATTATTACAAAAAGGGCGACGACCGGCTCAAGGCCATCAACTACGAGATCGGCCGGGGCGAGCAGAGCCGGGGGTACCGCCATCCGCACAACCGGAACGGACTGGGCGGCACGGGCAAGAACAGCAAGATACTCGACGGGTTCGGCGTGCTGCCTTACAGGAATTTCGAGCCGCCCGGCGAGAACGTGGCCGTCCCGGTTCACCTGGAGACCATGCGTGAATCGGACGATTTCATCGTCATCGACAAGAGCTGCTTCGGATGCCAGATTACCTGCCACCAGGACTTCTACGACATCCCGGAAGGCGGCAAGGATCCCGACTGGCGCAAGGCCCGGAGGAACCATGGGGAATACCTCGGCCGGTTCGAGTTCGAGCCCATGGAACTTTCCGGTGCCAACCTCGGCATCCTCGACCCTCACGACAATCTGGAACTCGCCCGGCTGGACGACGACCTGGGTTTCGATACCATTTCGGCCAACGTGGTGATTTCCTTCCTGATGGACTACAACGCCCGGGGTAACGGCACGGTCGCGGGCGGCGTCACCTTCGGGGACGCGGAAGGCACGCGCCGGCTCAAGGAAGATATCGCCTACGGTCGCGAACCCCTCTTCGGCAAGGGCGTCCGGGCGATCGCCGAAGAGATCGGAGGCGAGGCTTACGCCATGCACGCCAAGGGGGTCGAGTTCTCCGCCTACCTGGGACAGACCAATCCGGGCTATCCCTTCGCCGTGGCGGGCGGCCACATGTCCATGCGCACCTTCCTGCTGTACGTGATGGATCCGGACTGCAAGCCCGATTCGGCGGACTACTGGGTCCACAACATTACCGAGGAAGGCTGGAAGATGGTCAACAAGGACCTGCACGGCGGGTGTTTGTTCACCATGGCCCCGCCGGACCAGGTCAGCGAAGGCATAGAGTCCGTTTTCGGCGTGCCCTTCTCGGCCGATCGGGTGCTGGACGCCACCTACCGGGCCCACATCCTGGGGTTCGCCCTCGAGCAGAAACAGGGGATCACAGAGGCCGAATACGATCTGCCGTCCGACATCTTCGTGGGCCAGCCCAAGGGCGACCTGCCCGCGGTGCGTTTCCTGACCCGGGAACTGTTCGAAGAGGTGCGGACCAGGGTGCTCGACCGGCTGCACCGGGACGCGGAATCCCTTGGCTACGGCGGTCACATGGCGCCTGTGTCCGGTTAGTTCGACCAGGCGGACCGGGCGACGAACGCCCACTCGAGTCAGGAGACGTCCTGATCGTCATGGGGAGCGGCGGCCGCGGCGTTCCTACACGCTCTTACAACCCCTGCCGTAAAGACCGCAGAAAGCGTTCCATGCCGTTAACGGCGTAATCCAGGACGTTGGCGTTGTCAGGCAGGCTGTGGTACCAGTCCCGCACGACCCCTTCCGCCGGCTTTCCCGCGAAACTGTAACCACGGTCCGCAGCGCCCTGTTTACCGGGTTCCCAGATCCACAGGTACAGACCCGCGAACCGGTCCTCGCCTTCCCAGGCCAATCGCAAGGCCTCGTAGCACCTCCGCTGCGCCTCCACGTCCAGGGGTTCTTCCGACACGTAGTTCCAGGGATGCCGCGCGACGCCGTCCTGGCTCATGTAGCCGATCTCCGTGAACAGCAGGGGCCTGTCCCACCGGGCCCTCCAACTCAGCAACCGGTCCTTAATCGGTCTCCAGGCGGAGACCAGTTCATCCACGGTGGGGTCCTCCGATTCCGACAACTCGTAGTAAGCCGAGATGCCCATGTAGTCGAGATCGTCCCAGAAGGCGACCTGGTCATACCGGTCCCAGTTCGCCGAATAGGTGAGTTGCCCTGAGTAGATTCCCCGCACTTCGGCGATGATCTCGCGCCAATGTCCGGTGTATTCTTCGGACGATACGAGTTCGGTGCCCACACTCAGGTACTCTACGTCCATTTCCGCGGCCAGTAGGGCGTAGTGCCGGAGGAAACCGCGGTAGCTTTCAAACCACGCGTCCCAGTTGAGCGGGGCTATGGTCCCGCGCCATTCCGCCTTCCGGGGGCGGTCTATGTTGACGATGGGCGTCAGCAGGACTTTCAGTCCCAGCCGGTGTCCGTAATCGATGACCTCCCGCACCACGCGATCGTGCTGCTCGGGCGTGGCGCCGTCTGACGGCCGGGAGAAATGGGTAACGGATTGTACGGATTCCTGCAGGAAGAAAACGGGAACCGAAAGGTGGGATGCGCCCAGGGCGGCGATCTCGTCCAGGGAGGACTTGTAATAGGACATCCCTTCCGAGGCCCTGAATATACCCAGCGTGACCCCTTTCTGCATCACGGGCCGGATGGCCGTGCGTCCCGACCAGAGTATAGTCAGGTCGAAGAGCAGCAGGCTGACGGCGAGGAGCAAGCCCAGGAAAGGGAGGACGAGGCGGCGCATGCTATCTGCGCGGAGGAGCCTTCCGCTTCCGCCGGCCGAACGCGGCGGGAGGAGGCGGGGCCTCCTTCAGTACATCGATGAACTCGGAGGGAACACCTGTCGTCAGAATGACCGGAGAGCGATCGAAGAAGTCAATACCGCCCTCGGTGGCCTCCCGGGCCTTGATGCGAAAAACGACGGGCGTCTCCGTCTGGTTCCTGGCCACCTGCGCGGCGGTTTCTTCGGAGAGGGACAGGTGGACGTACTGCCGGTCGCTTGGTTTCAGGCCGCCGTTGGTGATGACCGAAGCGCGGTCGGGCACGGTCGCATAGTAGAGAAACTCGGGCGGGTCCGCGGGGAGCAGGCCCAGGTCGACAGGAAAGCTGTGTCCGTAGCGCGCGCGGATGCGGTCCTCTTCTACCTCGAACCTTCTCTTCTCGGCGCCGTCAGCGATCTCCAGGATTTCATCCCGCGTCAAATCATCGAACTTCTCCTGGACGGCCTCGACGATTTCGTCGATCCGCGCGTATCCCCGGTCGTCGAGGACGATGGAGAACCTTTCGGGCTTGTGACGGAGTATCAGAGAGAGGAGCTTGGACAGTCTTTCGCGTCTTCTGGGATCCATTGGAAGTGTCTTTCCTGTGCCTGGCCTGTGCGGTGTGTATGATCAAACTGTGGATTTGGAACCTACCGAGTATATGGCGGGCTTTCCGTACTGTCAAGATCAATCCCGGCGGGGCGCGTCACAGTGGATTCGGGTTCGCCCCCGGCCGGTCGTGACACACCCGCCGCACGGCGCGTACCGGCCGCGGATTCAGTTCATTTCCATGCCGCCGTCGACGTTGATCGCCTGGCCCGTGATCAATGTGTTCTCGTCGGAGGCGATGAACACGGCCGCGGTGGCGATCTCGTCGGGTTCGGATACCCTCTTGAGGGGAATCTTCTCAACGAGCCGGGCACGGGCCGTTCCCCGCTCGTAGCCGAACAGACGGGCGCGGTCCTCGTCGATATGATCCCACATGGGCGTGGCCACGACGCCCGGACATAGCGCGTTGACCAGGATCCCGCTGCCGGCAAGGGCCAGCGCCGCGGACTGCGTGATGCTGATAATGGCCATCTTGCTGGCGGCGTATACGCTGGAGTCGGCCCGCCCGTGACGGCCCGAGATGGAGGACATGTTGATGATGCGGCCGCCCCCCTCCTGCCGGATCATCTGGCGCGCGCCGGCCTGCATGCAGAAGTACGCCCCCTTCAGATTGAGGTCCATGACCTGGTCCCATTCCGTTTCCGTTACGTCGAGGAACGGCTTGATCTCGACGCGGCCCGCGTTATTGACCAGGATGTCCAGCCTGTCCAGGAACGATACGGCCTCTTCGATCATGGGCGCTATGCGGTCGATCCGGGTCAGGTCGGCCGTCAGCGCCGTCGCTTCGCCCCCGTCGTCCCGTATCGACCCGGCCGTCGCTTCGGCGCTGTCCCGGTCGATGTCCACCGCGGCGACCCGGGCGCCTTCCTGTGCGAACCGCACGGCCATGGCCTGGCCGATCCCGCGGCCCGCCCCGGTAACGATCGCCCGCTTGCCCGCCAGGCGGCGCTCCTTCTTGCTCACACGCGATCTCCTGTTTCAACCGTCGTACGCACACTCGACCCCGCTTATGCTTAAACAGGCCGACTGTCACTAAACAGGCCGACTGTCACGCTATCCGGCGACCCGAACGGGCCGTCCTTCCTCTACCGACCGGTATGCGGCCTCGCTGACCTGGGAAACGGCGAGCGCGAAATGGGGAAGTTCGTACTCCCTGCCGCCGTTGCGTATCATGCGGAAGAAGGCCGCGTCCGGCGTGTCCTCCCGGATCCTGGCCGGTATCTTCAGCGACTCGTCGTTCAACAGGACCGATTTGACGTGCCACTGGTGCAAATGGAACACCAGGCTGCCCTTGCTGCCGTGGATCGCGATGCGTTCGTCATGCCGGGATGCGTTTCCGAAGGTGTTCAGCGTACCGTACGCGCCGCCCTCGAACCGCGCGGCGACCACCATATTGATATCCACGTCTTTGTCCACCCGGTCCAGAAACGCACTCACCTCGAGGGGCTTCAGGTCCGTTATCCACAGCGTGGAGGCCACGAGATGGCTGCCCGTGTCCAGGAACATGCCGCCGCCGGAGAGGACCGGATCAAGCCTCCACCCTTGCGTGCCGCCCCAGTTCTGCGTGACGTAGGCCACCACGCCGCGCAGTTCGCCGATGACGCCTTTTCGGATCAGTTCCCGGGCGTAGACATGGGGGGCCATGAAATTGCGCTGGTAGCTGACCAGGAGTATCCGGTTCCGCGCTGCGGCCTTGTCGATCAGGGCGCGCGTATGGTTGGATGAAATGGTGAGGGGCTTTTCGACGAGCGCGTGCAGGTCGCGGTCGAGGACGTAATCCACCTGCTCGTAATGCAACGCGTGGGGAGAACTGACCATCACCGCGTCGAGCCGGTGACGCTCGATCATTTCCCGGTAGTCCGAATGGAAGGGCACCTGCCCGCCCCACCGTTCCATCAACGCCGATGCCGCCTCCTCCGAAGTATCCGCGACCGCAGCGAGATCCACCGCCCCATCGTCCCTGATACGCGGCACATGGGCTCCCCGCATGTTGCCGCCGCAACCGATCAGACCGACTTTCAAACGCTTTCGGGCCACGCAGTAAACCCCCTGGTTGTCAGAAAACCCGACCTACGTCCAATCCTGGATGGGCACAGCCTACGATGCCTGGTCCCGGACCGCCTGTACTTTCGCCTTCTTCTCCTCTTCCAGCCGTTCCCGTTCCTGCGCCAGCTGCTCCCGCAGGGCGTGAACCTGCTCCTGGAACTCGGGACCTGTCGCCCGGGCCGCGAGTTGCTTGATCTTCGACTCGGTCATGATCTCCTGTTCCGCGATCTTGGCCCGATATTCCTTTTCCAGGTCGCCGATCGCCGAACGCTGCTCATCCGTCAGCCTGCCGCCCTCTTGCGCTCCGGCGGTCTTTTCCATGGCGATTTCCAGTGCGCTTTTCATTATGCCTCCAATATGATCGTTCGAACCGCCCGGGCCGTCTAAGCCGCCTGGGCCATCTGGACCGTCCGGGCGTCTGGGCCGCCCGTGCCGACTGGGCCGACTATTTCACGCCGAGGATCCGGCGAAAGCGCCTGGCGGTTTCGTCAACGTAACCGTCCAGGACCAGGTGGCTGGCGTAAGCCGAGACCGATACGACGTAGCAGACGATCGGAAAGGACTCGACGGTCTGTTTCAGATACATGGGGACGAGCAGGAAGAGCGCCGGCACCAGCAGCATGGCGAGCCAGGTGTGGGTCCACCCCCTGTGCTTGCCGAGCAACGGAAGCATCGCGCCAAGGCCCAGCAGGGCTGCGGTCCTGTAGTCCCCGATCAAGATAAACCATATATCGAGCAGAATCAACAGGCGGTAGAACAGACGCTGCGATTTGCTCTCGGTGTCCACGTCCGGGAAACAGGCGGACAGCATTCCGATGGCAAGCAGCAGCAACACTTTCGGCCATACGTCGAGGGTCCGGTAGGAGTCGAGGTTTTCCGTCCACCAAAGACCGGCAACGCAGCATACGCCCGCCAGCAGGGTAGCGGCAAAACCGCCCCAGAGATGTCCACGGAAATCGGCCATGAGTCCTCAGTCCGCAAATCGACCGGCGGCGCCATCGACGTCTCCGGAGCCGTCGAAGTCCTTCAGGGTCACCAGCAAGCGGGCCAGGGGTAGGCCAATCACGTTGTAGAAGCATCCTTCGACACGCGTGATGAGACCGGCACCCAGGGCGTGGGCGCCATAGGACCCTGCCTTGTCCAGGGGCTCGCCGGTGTCCACGTAGGCCCGGATCTCTTCGTCTGTGCAGTCGCGCATGCAGACGGTCGTCCATTCGTGTCCCGTCACGGATCGGTTTGTCCCGTTATCCAGCAGCGCGAATCCTGTAAGGACCCGGTGGGACTGGCCGGTCAGTTCGCGCAACATGGCGCAGGCGTCCTCCGCGTCTCTCGGCTTGCCGATGATCCGGCCCTCGAACCGGACCACGGTATCGGCCCCGAGTACCAGGCAGTCCCGGCCGCGGATGCCGGACCGGTCCGCGACGCTCCGCACCTTAGCCAGCGCCAGCCCTTCGGCGGTGTCCGCCGGATGGTCGTCAAAGGAGTATCGGGACTCATCGACGTCAGGCGGCATGACTTCGAAGGGTATCCCGATCTGCTGGAGCAGGGCTGAACGACGGGGCGAAGTCGAGGCGAGGATGATCTCTTTCATCGGCGAGACTCAACGGTTAATGTCACGGGGCCGTCGTTGACCAAAGACACTTCCATGAAGGCCCCGAACCGTCCGGTGGCAACCTCTATCCCGTGTTCCCGAAGGCGTGCCACCGCCAGTTCGTACAGGGGTTCGGCGTGTTCCGGCGGCGCGGCGCCTTCGAAGTTCGGTCTGCGGCCCTTGCGGGTATCGGCGAACAGGGTGAACTGGGAGATCGCCAGTACCTCGCCCGCCACATCGAGCAGGGACCGGTTCATCTTCCCTTGGTCGTCGCCGAAGATTCGAAGCCCGACACACTTGCCTACGACGTACTCCACGTCCTCCGGCGTATCGTCCTTCGCGATGCCGAGGAGGAGGACGAGGCCGGCGCCGATTGATCCGGTGACCGTCCCATTGATTTTGACAGAAGCGCATGATACGCGCTGCAATATGACTCTCATAGCACTCGATCCAGGGTTTTCGATACGGAAACTATCAGATTACTCGTCCAGTTACTTCCTGTCAAACCGGATTCCGACGTGCATCTCAATGCTAAATCGCCACGCGCTTCCAGCGACCCCGCCGGAACAGGAAATAGGCGATCACCAGGCGGATGCCCCAATCCAGCGCCGTGCCGTACCATACGCCCGGCAACCCCCATCCCAACTCGATCACCAGCACGTACATCATGCCGATACGCAGGAAGATCGCGCCGAAGATGCTGATCAGCATGGGACTCAGGGTATCTCCCGCGCCCCGCATGGCCCCGGTGTAGATCATCAGCAAGGCCGACGTCGGCAATTCGAGGGCGGCGATAC
>JAJECR010000248.1 GCA_022821935.1 Candidatus Latescibacterota bacterium | reverse complement strand
ATATCGCCTTGCGATCTCGAGTTTAAAGTCGAACCCGTTGATTCTGATATACACGCGCTGCTTGAGAAATGACGTTGTACACCGGGTTGGTTTCGGACGCAGGCCCCTCACCCGAAGTCCGCGATGGACTTCAGGTAGTCGTAGCTCTGACGGGCGGCGTCTTCGGGTTCCATGAGTTCGGCAAAGGCCTGGTGCACGGTGACGTAGCCGTCGTACCCGAGCTCTTCGAGTGTCCTCATGATGATGGGGAAATCGATTCCGCCCTTCTCCTGGAGCGGAACGGGGTCGTGGGGCGCGGGTCCCCTGACCCAGGTATTCAGCGTCATGGAACCTTCCGGGTTCAGCCGGTGATTCTGCAGATAGACGTTGAACAGCCAGGGCGCGAAACGCCGGATGGTCTCAGGACCGTAGTCCTGGCCGCACAGGTCGAGATTGGCCGGTTCGTAGATGATGCCGAAATTCGCGCGTCCCACGCGCTTCAGCACCGATACTGACTCCTCCACCGTCTCGAACAGACTGCGTGTGTGGGACTGGTGGGCCAGCCGGATGTTCCGTTCGGCCGCCTCGTCCGAGGCCCGCTGCGCCCAGGCGATATCTTCCTCCTTTTTCATGCCGATCCGGATCAGGTCGGCGCCCAGCAGCGCAGTCAGGTCCAGGTAGGGCGTGATGTTCCGCAGGGCGTCCGGGGCGTGTTCGTCGTTCGCGGGTATGGGGATGTCGCCTGTCACCATGGAAACGGGCAGTCCCCGAACGGCCAGGATCTTCTTCACCCGCGTGATCTGTTCCAGGGGCGTCTTTATGCCGGCCTGGGAAGCCCGCATGCACATGGCCGCGTATCCGAGTTCCCGGGCCAGATCGGCCAGGTACTCCATGGATCGGTTGGCTTCTTCCTTGTTCAACACGGATTCTGCAACGCGGACGGAAAGGGACAGTTTCATGAACATCTACCTCTTCGCATTAGGGTTTCTCAGGTTATAACATGAGCAACATCACAGGAGTCGCCTGTGATGACTCCATCGGTCTAGCGTATCTGCACCTCGGCTCCGCCGGGAAGCCGGTGCCCGATGCAGGCGAGAACCTGGGCGGTGAAACGGTAGGTGAGTCCCCAGAGTACGGGGCCTTCGGCGCCCAGCAGGTCGATGGCGGGTACCTTTCTTTTTCCCCATTCTCCTGTGACCTCGGCCTGAACGTGACGATGCTCATCCATCAAGTCCACCAGCGGGACCCAGAACGCGCGCTGGATCTCACGGTTGAGGGCTGGTTCAGGCCCATTCGACAGGTGGAATACGAAAGCGGCGACGTGCGCGTTGCTTAAATGTGTAGCCTGGTCGTCGAGCCGGCAGACGCATTCCGCCTCGTTAAGATCGAGGGACGTTTCTTCCCGCGTTTCCCGGATGGCCGTTTCCCGGGGACCTTTGTCGGCAGCGTCGATCTTTCCGCCGGGAAAGCTGATGTGGCCGGACCAGGGATCGCCCGCGCGTTGAGCGCGTAACAGGTAGAGCAATTCCAGACCCTTGCCCGAATCGCGCACCGGAACGGCGACAGCCGCGGTAAGTGCGTCCCGGGCGGGATCCAGTAACCTGCCGCGCCTGGCCCGCAGTTTTTCAATCAGTTCCGCATCTCGCGTCAAAATCCCGCCATTCTTCTTACGCTTTGTGGTTGATCTCTCCCGGTTGTTCTACCGCGACGCAAAAACGCGCGAGACCCACGAATTCCTCACCGGGCGAACACGATCTGGTTCCGGGGATGGTCGGCCCGCTGGCCCGGACGCCTGTTGCCGAGGTTGGCATCGATGACCGGCCGGTTTTCCTCGCTGCACGCCGAGTCGTCAATGTGTAAACCATCCGAGTAGAATGTGATGCCGAGTGCTTCACGTACGCGGCCAGATGTGTTGGCCCGCGCGCCGTGAACAACCCAGTGGCTGTGCAGGGTCGCGTCCCCGGCGGGTATCTCTTCTTCCACGACTGGAATTCGGTTCGCGTGGATGTAGTTCCCGAAGAAGGATTCCGTATCGCGGTGTATCCCCCTGGGACCAATCACATTGTCCCTGTGCGTACCACTGGCGAATCGCGGTGGCCCCATGTCGATGGTGGCGTCCACGAGGGGGATCCACATGGTAAGGACGTGGTCCGAGCAGAGGGGCCAGTGCGGACCGTCCTGGTGCCACGGCGTGATCCAGCTTTCGGGCTCCTTGAACATCGCCTTGTCGTAGTAGATCCGGACCGCGTCCACGCCCATGAGGTCGGCTGCAATCCTGCCGAAACGGGGCGACTGGATGAATCGCGCGGCGTCCTCGTCCGCCTCCCTCAGGTTGAAGGTCTGCATGAACACGCGGGAGAAGTCGTCCTCCGCCCGGTCGCTCATCCTGGCTGTCCCGGCGAAGCGTTCGGCCGTGACCGATTTCAACACCGCCCGGTACTCGGCGATCTCTTCCTTCGTACAGACGTCGCGGAGATGCACGTGGCCGTTTTCGCGGTATCGACGCACGTGTTCCGCGGTCAGGGTATACGGGGAGGCAAGGCCGATGCCACCGGTATGATCACCATCGTTCATGACAGCGGATTCTCTCACTCGCGCAGATCCTCCCGTCACGCGCAGACCTTCCCGTCCGCGTGGTAAAAAGCCGGGCACACTCTATCGGGACACGTTAATCGGGCAACTAACAGGCAGGAACCGGTATGTCAAGGGGTTTGCCCCGTCGCCGCGGGATCGGCTGGCGGATCGAGAGGCCACGAATCGGGAACGGTTTCCTCCCGGCCGACGTTTGCATGAGGAAGTCGCGCACCTTAGTACGCCGCCGCCGTGCACCTTGGTACGCCGCCGCCACGCACCGCCCTTTGGTACCGTTCATCTGGCACGCACCCTTGACAGGACGACCGGGTGGTCTTTATTTGAAGGAACGCGGCGGGACTGCATGCAATTAATGGGTCCGCCGCGATTACAGTTTAAGCAGCCCGGAGTAAGCCATGGAAGAGAACGGCCCGATTCTCGAATTTGAAAAACCGATTTACGAGCTCGAAAAGCGCATAGAGGAAATGAGAAACTATGCGGTGACCGAGAACCTCGACGCCCTGGCCGACGAGATCCAGCGCCTGGAAGAGGAAGTGGTCCGGCAGCGGCAGAAGACCTATGCCAACCTGACCCGGTGGCAGCGCGTGCTCATCGCCCGTCATCCGAACCGTCCGCACACGCTGGACTATATCGACGGCATGATGGAGGATTTCGTTGAACTGCACGGCGACCGGGCCTTCGGGGATGACAAGGCCATGGTAACGGGCCTGGCGAAAATGGACAGCCAGCCGATCGCCGTGGTGGGACATCAGAAGGGGAAGAACACCAAGGAAAACGTGATGCGCAATTTCGGCATGGCCGGCCCCGAGGGATATCGCAAGGCCCTGCGCGTCATGAAGCTGGCCGAGAAGTTCGATATGCCGGTCCTGTCCCTGGTCGACACCCCCGGAGCCTATCCCGGCGCGGGCGCCGAAGAACGGGGGCAGGCGGAAGCGATCGCCCGGAATATATATGAGATGGGACGCCTGCGCGTGCCCATCATCGTCATGGTGATCGGCGAGGGCGCAAGCGGCGGGGCCCTGGGCATCGGGGTGGGCGACCGGGTCGTCATGATGGAGAACGCCTGGTACTCCGTGATCAGCCCCGAACCCTGTTCCACCATTCTCTGGAAAGATCAGGAGAAGGCCGCCGCCCGCAAGGCCGATTGCGCGGAGGCCCTTCGGCTTTCCGCTACCGACCTGCTGCAGTTCGGCGTCATCGACGAAATCGTCCCCGAACCCTTCGGGGGCGCCCACCGCGATCACGAAACGGCCATTGCGAACGTGAAGAAATCGATCCTCAAAGCGTTGCACGAGGCGGGCGGACAGTCCGTCGATGAACGTCTGGAAGCCCGGCTGGAGAAGTACAGCAGCATGGGCGCCTTCGATGTAGCACCCGCCGTGGACGCCCCATCGTAACCCGGTCTCCCGGAGCAGGACGCTTGCTAAAGGCCATCAAGGGCGGCTTGATCATCAACGGGAAGGGCGAGGCCCCGATCCCCGACGGACTGATCCTGGTGGACGGCAACCGGATCCAGGCGGTCGGATCCCGCGACAGCCTTTCCATACCCCGCGACGCGGAAGTCGTCGACCTGGGTACGGCCACGCTTCTCCCCGGCCTCATCGATACCCACGTGCATCTCGTCATGAATGCGAAGGAGGACTGCGTCTCCTCCCTGGCGCACAAGAGCGCCGTGGAGTCCGTAGTCGAGGCCGCCGCCAACGCCCGCCGCGCGCTGCGGGGCGGGGTAACCACCGTTCGGGACTGCGCCGACGTGTTCGGCGTGACGCTGACCCTGAAACAGGCCATCGACGCAGGGGAGCTTGAGGGTCCGCGCATCCTGGCCTGCGGACTGCCCATCACCACGACGGCGGGGCACCTCCACTACATGGGGATCAGCGCGGACAGCACGGAGGAGGTGCTGAAGGCCGTGCGCACGGTGGTCGCCATGGGCGTGGACTGGGTTAAGGTTTGCGCGACCGGCGGCGGGCTGACCCCCGGCAGCAACGTGCGCCGCGCCCAGTATTCGGCCGAAACGCTGTCGGCTCTCGTCCAGGACGCCCATCGCCTGGGGAGGAAAGTCGCCGCCCACGCCCACGGGACCGTGGGCATCATGAACTGCGCCATCGCCGGCACCGACAGCATCGAGCACTGCTCGTGGATGGGGGAGGAAGACGGCCACCGCTACGACGAGGATGCCGTCGAACTGATCCGGAAGAAGGGACTTTACGTCAGCCACACGATCACAGGTCCGCGGACGGGTTCTCCCGAAGAACTTGAAGAACTGCTCGAGAGCGAGTACGGCGAACGGTTCGCTCTGCTGCGGCGCACGCTGGAGGAAGGCGTGCGCATGGTCATCTCCAGCGACGCGGGCGTCCCGGACACCCGATTCGAGGATTTCACCGGGGGCCTCGTCATCGCCGTCAAGTGCTGCGGCTTCTCCCCCATGGGCGCCATCATCGCCTCCACGAGCCGGGCTGCCGAAATGCTTGGGATGGCCGATCGGATCGGATCCCTGGAACCGGGAAAAAGTGCCGACATCCTCGCCGTCGACGGTGATCCCCTGCAGGATATCTTTGCCATCCGGCGGATAATCGGCGTGTTCAAGGCCGGCAAGCGGTTCGTCTGACCCGCGAGACACACTCCTGTACCCGCAAGCCATCCTTCGGTATATACATTGTATCTACCGTGTCGACCATGTGATTGCCGGCGATCGTCCGGGGCTTCAACACGCACGGTTGTCGCCATGAAATCTACGCGATCGTCCGGGGCTTCAGTGCGTCAGGCTGGTTGAACCGCTCTAGGCCGAACAGGCTCATGTCGACCGGCGGCGGCTCATCGAACAGCCGGGCGGCCAGGATCTCTCCCAGTACCGGCCCGAACTTGAACCCGTGACCCGAAAACCCCGCGGCAAGCACCACGTTGTCGTGTTCGGGATGGCGGTCCAGGATGAAGTGATAGTCCGCCGAATTTGTGTATAGGCAGTGCTTCACGGCGACGGGATCGCGGGAAAGGTGGGGGCATCTCCGGCCGATGAAATCCTGCACCGCGGCGAGATTGGCGCGGTCCACTTCCTCAGGATCGTCTGCCTCGACGATCCGGCCGGTTCTGTGGCAGCCGGCCTTCACGCCAGGCACCCGCACCTGGGGCACGCAGTAGAAAGGGTCGGCGGTGTGGTAATCGATCACGTTGGGCATGGCGCCCGCCTCGTGGGGGACCGGCCCCGCCTCGCGGGGAACCGACCCCGCCTCGTGGGGGACCGACCCCGCCGGCGGAAAGTAGGCCAGCAGTTCACGGGTCACCACCAGCGGGACATCGATCCCCAGCGCGTCGAGCCACCGGCCCGTCCAGCCGCCAGTCGCCAGCACGAGATAATTCCCTGACCAGGACCGTCCGTTCGACGTGCTGACCTCCACCCCGTCATCACGAGGTTCGATCGAGGCGACTTCCGTTTCCGTCCGCGCATCCACGCCATCTTCCCGGGCACAGTCCCACAGGCTCCGGACCACCTCGTCGGCATAAAGCACCGCGCTGTCGGGCTGGTAGATGGCTTCGCTCGTGCTCGTCAGGCTCAACTGGGGGAAACGGCGCGTAAAGGCAGAACCACTCAGCCGTTCAAAAGGGAGCTCGCAGTCCCGCAACCGGGTTTCCAGGATATCCAGCACCTCTGCATCGGCAGGCGCCAGGTTGCAGATACCCGTCTGCCTGAACACCGGTCTGCCCAGGCGTTTCGCGAGGTCTTCCCATGCCCGGAACGCCCGCGCCGCCATTTCCACGTACACGTTTTCTTCATAATCGAAACGGATCATCCGGCTGTCGCCGTGGGAACTGCCGTGTTCGTGGGCGGGTGTATACTGTTCGAGCAGGAGGACGCGCATTCCGCGCCTGGCGAGCACGCAGGCTGTAGAGATGCCGACGATTCCTCCGCCGACTACGATCGCGTCGTACTGGACTGCCCGGGGACTCACGACAGGCCCCTGGTTGCGCGGAGGAGCGTTTCCTGCACGAGCAGTTCGTGGGAAAGGGGGCGGTCCGGCGGTTGTTCACCGGAAATGGTCTTCAGGAACGATGCCAGTTCCAGGTCATACAGCGCCTGGCGGCTGCGGCCGTTCACAGCTACGCGGGATTCCCCCTCGGGATACCCGTTCCGGGCTTCGGCCAGGACCAGCCGGATCTCCGTGCCCGGTTCGAAGGGTTCCAGGAGTATGGCGCTGCCCTCCGTTCCATACACCTCGAAGCGACGGGCCGGCGGTGACGGTTCCATGGCCGCGATATCGACCGTGGCCATGGCGTGCTCGTATTCGAATACGCCCAGCCCGTTGTCCGTGAACGCGGGGACCTCCCCGGTTTCGTTGCGCAGGAAGGCGGTCACCCTGGACGGCCGGCCGAGGATCCACACCACCTGGTCGAGCATGTGGCCGGCCAGGTCGTAGAATATGCCTCCCCGGTGCCTGCTGATCACTTCACGGGAAGAAACCGGGACGTTGGTCGACATATGCGCCCGGATCGAAAACACGTTGCCCAGCGTGCCGGACCGGGACCAGTCGGCGATCCTGCAGAACCCGTCGTGATACCGGAACATGTACCCCATCTGTACCTGGAGACCCGCCTTCCCGGCCATGGCGGCCACCCGCTGCCAGGCCGGCCAGTCGTCGCCGGCGGGCTTGTCGTACCAGACATGCTTGCCGGCGCGGACGATCTCTTCCGTCTGGGCCAGGCTTTCGTCATTGCGCCCTTCCGACGCTATAGCGGCAATGCCGGGATCACCGAGCATATCTTCCGCGCGGTCGAACCAGTGGATTCCTTCGTACGGTCCACCGGCTTGAGCCAACGCGGCCCGCCGTGTCTCATCCGGTTCATAGACGCCGGCGCACTCGACGCCGGGGTCGGTCAACATGGACTGAAGTTTGCCTGCGGCATGCCCGTGGCCGGTGCCGTACTGCGCCATGCGTATTGCCATTTCGGATTCCTCTGTATGCGTAGCGTGGAACTGCCGTGGAGTTACCGGGAAGTAACCAGCGGACAGGGCGGCGTCAAGCGAAAACCGGATGGACATCAACCTTGACAAGCCACCTGGTTTCCGCTACGTTCGCACCAACCTTTCACGATCCTGAAGCGCAATGAAAACCGAATACGAACCGGGGGCCGCAGCATGACCCTGACCCAGGCGCAAATCGACACATTCAGGGAGATTGGTTTCCTCAACGTGGGCCGTGTCTACAGCGATGATGAGGCCGACGCGTTGCGGGATCGCCTGATGACGGTCATCGCGGGTACTTCCCGCGGACAGGCCGAAGCGGTCCGGAATATCCGGGGCGAGGATATTGAGGACGAGCGGGATGTCGTGATTCAGGTGGTCAATACCTGGCAGGCGGACGACGGTTTTCGCGTCCACCTCTACCACCCGGCGATCTGCCGCATGGCCTGCGAACTGATCGGCACCGACGTGCTGCGGGTGTGGCACGACCAGATCCAGTACAAGCCGCCGCGCCGCGGCGGGGCGACGGACTGGCACCAGGACCATCCCTACTGGCCGATCATCCAGCCGGCCGACCTGGTGAGCGCCTGGGTGGCCCTGGACGACGCCACCATCGAGAACGGCTGTATGCGCATGGTGCCGCGCAGCCACCACTGGGGACCCCACAGGGGCGGTACGATCGGGACGAACGAAGACGGTTTCACGCCGGATCCCGATCTGTCCCTCATTCCCGGGGACGAAGAGGTGGAAATCGTTCCCTGCGAGGTAAAAAAGGGCGAATGCATGTTCCACCACTGCCTGACCTGGCACGGGAGTCCGCCCAATCCTTCAGAAAACGGGCGCCCGGCGATCGCGGTGCATTACATGCCCGGGTGGACGAAGTATGAGCCTTCCAGGACCCACATCATGGAGCGCCGGGTCGATGTCGAGCCCGGCGAACTCCTGACCGGCCATTACTTCCCCACCGTGTGGGATCACGGTCCCGTCGAACCGCCGGCAAACTGGTCCGAGGGGCAGGCATGAGCGTAGAGGCCAACGTCAATACCGCTTCCCGCCCCGGCGAACTGCGTATCACGGATATGCGCACGGTCACGATCGGCGCGTCGACGATCATCCGGCTCGATACCAACCAGGACATCCACGGGCTCGGAGAAGTACGAGACGGCGCCAGCAAGACCTATGCCCTCGCACTCAAGTCGCGCATCCTGGGCGAAAACCCCTGCGACGTCGACAGGATCTTCCGCAAGATCCGCCAGTTCGGCCATCACGCACGGCAGGCCGGCGGCGTCTGCGCCATCGAGATGGCCCTCATGGACCTCGCGGGCAAGGCCTACGGCGTGCCCGCCTATCAGCTGGCGGGCGGGAAGTTCAGGGACTCGGTACGCATTTACTGCGATACCACCTCGTCCCCGGATCCCGGCGAGATGGGACGGCGCCTGAAGGAACGCATGGACCGGGGATTCACCTTCCTGAAGATGGACGTGGGCATCGGGCTGCTGAAGGATACGCCCGGTACCCTCTCGGCCCCTTCCGGGATGCTGGACACCCTGCACATCATGCATCCCTTCACGGGGATCAGGCTGACGGACAAAGGCATCGGCCTGTTGTCGGACTACGTGGCAGGCGTTCGCGACATCGTCGGCTACGAGGTCCCCCTCGCCGTCGACCACTTCGGACACATCGGCGTGGAGGACTGCATCCGCCTGGGCAAGGCGCTGGACCGGTACAACCTGGCCTGGTACGAGGACATGGTGCCGTGGCAGTTCACGGAACAGTACGTCCGGCTGCGCGACGCCTGCGATACGCCGATCTGCACGGGGGAGGACATCTATCTCAGGGAAGGGTTCATGGACCTCTTTGAAAACCGGGCCATATCCGTGTGCCATCCCGACCTGGCCACTTCCGGCGGCATCCTGGAGACCAAGAAGATCGGCGATACCGCCCAGGAATACGGCATCTCCATGGCGCTGCACATGTCCGCCATGCCGGTCGCCCAGATGGCCAGCGTGCACTGCGCCGCGGCCACGGAGAACTTCATAGCCCTGGAACACCACCACGTGGACGTACCCTGGTGGGGCGACCTCGTAACCGGACTGCCGGATCCGGTGATCCGGGACGGGTTCATGGCCGTGCCGAACGCACCGGGACTGGGTATCGAACTGAACGAAGAGGCCCTACGGGAGCACATCAGCAGTAAGGACCCAGGATACTTCGAACCCACCGACGAGTGGGACGACTTACCTTCGCACGACCGCCTGTGGAGTTAACAGTCTGCCAATGAAATGAGATCCGCGCCAATAACCGCCCGCGGAGTTGAACTTCTGAAGGAGCGAAACCATGTCTATACCTGTGGCCCAGGCTCAGCCGGAACCGTTTGAACCGGACCCCCACCTGGCCATTACCGAAGCGCAACGGCGAAAGTTCGACGAAGACGGGTTCTTTCTGATCGAAAACGCCCTCAAGCCTAAACGCGTCGAGCGGCTGCTTGACGTCGTCGACAAGCTCAACGACAAATACCGCAAGGCCCACGGGACGTCTTCCGACGCACCTTACCAGATTCGCAACGCCCTGGCGCACCACAAAGAACTCTTCAGATTGATCGATTACCGG
>JAJECR010000199.1 GCA_022821935.1 Candidatus Latescibacterota bacterium | reverse complement strand
CCACGGTGTATGTGTATGAGCCCAGGAAGTTGACCATTCGCGATCTCCTTGAAATACAAAGGAGTTAACACCTTAACCTGAGGTGATTATTCAGTAATACTATACAAGTGTTTGGTAGTTAAGGTGTTCCGAGACCCACTTTGTCCCACTTTTACCCACTATACTACATTGTGTCCCCCCTGTTGTCAAAAAAAAAATAGACTTACATCGATTTTCTTTACCTTTGGATAAGGAAAACTCTGTAACTCCAAGTGTTCGAAAGACTATATAAGTGTTGATACACATCATATGTTGACACCATATACTACGGCAATTCGTTCAGTCAGGCACTATATGACCCGAAAACGCAGAAAGCTACCCGGAGAGGCAGAATCCTCCTGGTCGTCAAGTCGTTATCCAGCCTGTACGTGAAAAAAAATGCGAAGGGGTCTTAGACTCTGGGGGAGTCTATTTGCCGTCCCGGATTTCCCTCGATCGCTGGGTGGCGGTTTCGACCGCACTGATCAACATGCTGCGCAGTCCGCGGATTTCCAGGTCGTGTACCGCCGCAATGGTGGTACCGCCGGGGGTCAGGACCTGGTCGCGCAACACAGCGGGATGCTTGCCGGTCTCCTGGATCAACCGCGCGGCGCCGAGTACGGTCTGGGCCGCGAGGTCCAGGGCGACGTCTCTCGGCAGGCCCATTTTGACACCGCCGTCGGATAGCGCCTCTATTACCATATATATATAGGCGGGGCCACTGCCGCTGAGTCCGGTCACGGCGTCCAGCAAATGTTCGCTTACGAATACCACGCGTCCCACAGCCTGGAAGATCCGGGCCGCCATCTGCTTGTGCTCTTCGCCGGCGTACCTGCCCGGAGAAATGGCGGCGGCCCCTTCGTCCACCAGCGAGGCGATATTCGGCATCACCCGGACGACGGGATTCTCGGTGCTTACCATTTCGGTGATCCCCGCGGTCGTCACACCCGCCGCGATCGTGATCAGCAGTTGATCGGGACGGAGGCAGTCGCGTACATTTTCCATTACGCGGTCAATGGCCTGGGGCTTGAGACAGATCATGACGATATCCGCTTCACGTACCGCTTCCCGGTTGTCCGTGGTCCAGCGGACGTCCCATTTATCCGCCAGGTCCTTGAGATAGTCGGACCGCAGACCGGTAATCACGATATGATCCGGGGGAACGAGATTCGCTCTACGTATGCCGCCGAGCAGGCAGGATCCCATGTTTCCTGTTCCGAGTATCATGATGCGGCGGTTATTCAGCATTTTGCACCTTCCGGTCAGTGATGCCGGGGATCACCCGACGTATACGGCGGACACGATTCGGTCCAGGCCACTGTAATCCTTGACGATCTCCACGTTTCCATATACACGGCGTTCAGCCATTAGACGGGTCACCGCCCCGGACTGTTCCGCTCCGATCTCCAGGGCGATCATGCCGCCTTTCTTCAGGCACCCCGGGGCCTGCTCGATAAGCGTGCGATAGCATGCCAGGCCATCTTCGCCTCCGTGGAGCGCCAGCCGGGGTTCGAACCCGCGTATTTCCTCCGGCAGTCCGTCCATTTCACTGGAGGCGACATAAGGCGGGTTCGACACGATCAGGTCCAGCGCGGGGATAGAGGGCGCCCTCAGCGGCGCCAGCAGCGAACCCTGCACAAAGTTGATCCGGCAACGGCCCCCAAGCAGGCTTTCGGCATTCCTGCGCGCGGTCTCCAGGGCGTCCCAAGAGATATCGGTAGCATATCCCTGTACGGACGGGCATTCCAGGGCGAGCGTCACCGCGAGGACGCCTGCGCCCGTGCCGACGTCCGCGAATCTCACGGGACCGCCGGAATGCGGTTCACCGGTCTTCCGGGGGCGTGCGTGCATGGCCGCCGCCCCGGCCCTCCGGCGCCGAAGCTCATCCAGGAAGGGCCGTGCGTGGTCGACCAGCCGTTCGGTCTCGGGCCGTGGGATCAACACGGCGGGTGAAACCGCGAACTCGCGTCCGTAGAACTCCGCACTTCCCGTGATATACTGGACAGGTTCTCCGCGCATTCTCCGGTTTACCAGCGCTGAGAACCGGGAAGATTCCGGTAAATCGAGCCGCCTGTCATGATTCAGGTACAGCTCGAGGCGGCTTGAATCGCACACCTTGCCAAGCAAAAGTTCCGATTCAATCCGGCTGCCGAGTCCGGGATTCGCCCGGGTGTCCAGTCTCCCGGCCGCCCAGTCGACCGCCTGAAGCACGGTAGACGAGACCGGGCATTCAAGTCCGTTCATGGGATCCATCCAGGGACAGCGTCACGTCGACGTAAACTGTGCCACCTTCTCCGCCCGTTCCGCTTCCGCCAGGGACTGCGTAATCTCTTCAATTCCGCCTTCCATGATCTGGTCGATCTTGTACAGGGTCAAACCGATTCGATGATCGGTGACCCTTCCCTGCGGGAAATTGTAGGTCCGGATCTTCTCGCTGCGGTCGCCGGTTCTAACCTGGGACCTGCGGCTGCTCGCCAGCTCTGCTTCCTGTTCCTGCCGGGCCACGTCAAGCAGCCGGGCCCGCAGCACCTTCATGGCCTTGGCCTTGTTCTTGTGCTGCGACTTCTCATCCTGGCACGATACGACCAGGCCCGTCGGGACATGGGTGATGCGTACCGCCGAATCCGTCGTATTGACACTCTGGCCGCCCGGGCCGGAGGATCGGAAAACGTCGAAAACAAGGTCTTTCTTCTCATCGATCTCCACTTCCACTTCCTCCGCTTCGGGGAGGATGACCACCGATGCGGCGGAGGTGTGCACCCTCCCCTGCGTCTCCGTCACGGGGACCCTCTGCACGCGATGGACTCCGCTTTCGTTCTTCAGTCTGCCGTAGACGCCCTTGCCCTCGATCTGGAAAATGACTTCCTTCACCCCGCCCCGCTCGGCGCCATTGGAGTTCATTATTTCCGTCTTCCAACCGCGGCTGTCCGCGTACCTGCTGTACATGCGGTACAGTTCACCGGCGAAGATCGCCGCTTCGTCACCGCCGGTCCCGGCCCGGATCTCGCAGATGATGTTTCGCTCGTCCTCGGGATCTCTGGGAACGAGCAACCGCGTAAGCTCTTCCTCCAAGGTCGTCCTCTCCCGGTCAAGGCTTTCCACTTCGTCCCGGGCAAGTTCGGCCATGTCGGGATCGGTATCGGATTCCTGCAGCACCGACCGGGCCGACTCGAGGTCTTCCAGGACTTTCCGATACACGCGGTACCGATCGATAACCGGAGTCAATTCGCGGTACTCTCGCCCGATTTCACGTAGTCTATTCGGATTTGCGGTTACGGCCGGGTCTGCCAGCTGACGGTCGAGGGATTCGAAGCGTCGGGCGATATTTTCGAGTTGGTGGAGTAGCATGGAGGCATGGTAGAGGAAAGGGGGAGAGGCGGTATCCGACGGTCGCGTACAGCCTGGTCCGGCGCTGCCAGTCCAGGCGGATCAGGCCACGCCAAGCGGACCAAGCCGACCAGCAAATCCGGCTGCGATTTACTCGTCGATTCCGTACTTCCTGTTGAAGCGTTCCACGCGGCCCGCGCTGTCGACCATTTTCTGCTTGCCGGTATAAAAGGGATGACAGGCCGAACAAATCTCCACGTGGATCGTGTCGATCGTCGAGCGAGTCAGGAACGTATTGCCGCAGGCGCAGGTTACCGTGATTTCCTTGTATTCCGGATGAATGCCGGTCTTCATTTGGCTGACTCCTTGAGGTCTTCGGCCGGGAGGAACAGCATCGCCGGACCGCTGGTTAAATCGCGCTGGCAAAATAGGCGAAGGACCGGGGACTGTCAAGCATCTTTTCCCCGCGTTCCGGCCCGCAGGGACAAATGAGTTGCCGGCATAGTGCGGGTCCATTATATTTACGTGTCTTTTTCGATTCGTTTCGCATTACGCTGAAAGCGCGAACGGCGCATGTCCGCAAGGAGCAGTGGCAAGATGGCCCTAATGAAACTACTGAGAGAGCGAACCCACGTCGTCATGATCATCCTCGTGATCGCCTTCGTGGGACTGATCGGCCTGGAATGGGGCGCCGACATGACAGGCAGGGGCCCCGGCGGACAGAACGCCGTGGGGTCGATCAACGGCGAGTCGGTGTCCTACGAAGAGATCCGGTTTGAAGTGGAACGGCAGCAGGAGATCGATCGACAGCAGGGTGGAAGCCTGGACGATTTCAGGAGCCGGGAGATCATAAACGAGGTATGGAACCGTCGGATAGACCTCACGCTGCTGGAACAACACATCGCGAAGCAGAA
>JAJECR010000348.1 GCA_022821935.1 Candidatus Latescibacterota bacterium | reverse complement strand
ACCAAGCACGAACATGAACGAATGACCCGCGGTACCGGTGCTCTCGTCGCCACCCTCGATTGAGAGATCGGTCCTTCCCGTGCGTCTCGCCCATCCCACGCCCCCGTGGCCATAGAATCCCACGGGGTCCGCGATCCCCTCGATCAGCAGTCCCGCGTTGGCGCCCGTCAGCTTTGTGACGTCAACTGAACCCATTCCATCGCCCGGTTTCGAAAACGCCTCCTCGTCCATACCGAACCGACTATGGTGACCTTCGATCAGCAGGTAGTAACCAAAGTCGACGGGAATAGCCACGCCAGCGAGAAAAGAAGGGCCGACGGATTTTGTGCCGTCCGACAGGGCACCAATGGGCATGCCGGTTCCGCCGCCTAACCTGATATTCGTCTGACCTTCGGCCAACAACGGCGCGAACAACGGCGGCGATAGCAACCATGCGATCGCCAGGCATAAACCACGCACCGGAAGCCTCCTTTCATGCCGTAACTGCGAACCTTCCTTCGGCAACGGACTGGTTCTCGTGCAGGTGCTTTCCAATGAAGTAACATGGATTTTGATTTTTTGGAAATAAAACCGGCGGTGGCGGAGTCTAAACGGTAGGCAGCGCATCAGCCCGGCTCGGTCACTGGCTATTCAAAGGAAGCGGGATGAGGGAAGACGCCTTGACGGACGAAGCACTGGTCGACGCCGCCCGCGATGGCAGCGAGGATGCCTTCCGGGTACTGGTGGATCGATACGAAGGCCGCGTCGCGTCCGTTGCCATCCGGATGCTCGGGCAGACCCCCGAAGCGGAGGACGTGGGGCAGGAGACCTTCATCCGGTTTTACCGAGGGATGCGTGGATTCCGCGGGCAGGCCTCGGTCGGAACTTACCTGACGCGCATCGCCATCAACCTGTCGCTGAACGAGATCAAGAAACGCCGCCGCCGTTCGATCTTCATTCCATTTACGCCGGTTGGCAAAGAAAACGACGGACCGGACCAGGAATTCGAAGATCCACGGGCCAGCGCCGAATACGACGACACGCCGGATAGGGTAAGGAAGGCGCTGAACCAGCTGAAACCCGAATTCCGTTCGGTCATCGTGCTCCGACTGATGGAAGGCTACTCTACGAAAGAAACGGCCGAGATCCTGGGTCTGCCCGTCGGGACGGTCCTGTCCCGCCTCAGGAGATCGCAGGAAAAACTGAAGCGTATTCTCATATCCCATAGGGAGCTTGTCCATGAAACGATCTGACCTGGATCTGCTGTACCGGTCGCTGGATTCGTCCCTGACGCCCGGTGAACAAAGCCGGCTGGACGCGGCGCTGAGGCGCGACCAGGGCCTTCGGGACGAATTCGAAAGACTGATCCGCCTGCGCGGGATGGTTGAAGAACAGGAGTCACCGTCATTCCAGCCGGGATTCACCCGCCGGGTCATGGAGCGCCTGGCGTCGGAACCAGCGGCTGAGGCGACATCGGTTACCTTCGATAATGCAACACGGGACTTCCATGACGCGCTGCCAATGATGTTCCGAAGGGTGGCGGTGGCCGCGTCCATTGCCGCGATCCTGCTGTTGAGCTACAATCTGACCACGTCCGGCAGCATCTCCCTCACGGCATCCTTCGGCCTGAACGGGGAACTGTATCCTGAAGACCTCTACGACGCGCGGATCGCACTGGAAACGGAGGGCGCATTATGAACATTCACTTGAAAACCGCGGCCATCCTGCTGACCACGTTGATCATCGGCATGGTCTGCGGCGCGTTGATCCTGGGCGCCTTCGCCAGGGACCGCCTGCAGCCGCCCCCTCCCCAGATGACACGAGAGCGTTTCGTGGAGAGATGGGTCAGGATGGTGCGGCCGGACCAGGAACAGATACGCAGGATCAGGGAAGTGGTGGGCGATCACGAACCCGGGTTCCGGGAGAACTACATGCGCCACCGGCAGGAAATGCAGGCCCTGGTCGATTCGTTGCACCGGGATCTGGAACCTATTCTCAATGAAGAGCAGCGTGAACGGATCAAGCGGATACGCGAGCGTCGCGAAAGCATGCGTGAATTCCGCCGGACAGGTGATCACGAGTTCCGCCGGCCGCGCAACAGGCCGGGCAACAGGCCGGGCGGCCGCAACAGGGCGAGTGAGGGCAATGGGCCGGGCGAGCGCAACAGGGCGAATGATGGAAGTGGCCCGGGTGAGCGCCAAAGCGACAACCGCCACGATCACGATAACGGCAGTTCGAATGAGCGCGGGCGCGGGGACGACCACTAGCACGCCTTACCACCGGATCTGATGACGCGTCGGGCCGCGATGCGATCGCGAAGAAAGTTGGAATAACCCACGAGCGATCGCTGTCCAATCCAGTAGAGCAGCACGAAGACGATCTCCGGAGATCGCGACCAATACAACCGCAGGCTGTATAACGAGGGGAGCAAAAAGATGAAAAAGTCAATTCCAGGGATCTTTGCCGGCGCGCTGAGTGTGGTCGCACTGTTCTGGGCCTTCGATGCCATGGGCAGGACCGGGCATGGGGGAACAGGTCATCACGATGCCGCCTTCGCATTTGCCGGACATGGTGCGGATGCCGTGCACGCCGATGCAGCCGAAGGCGCAGCGGCTGGACCGGCGGACGGTGCCGTCGAAAACTTCGATCCTGATCACGCCGACGCAGATGTAAGGAGGACGCGTTTGTCCCGGAGAGCGGCGGCCAGAATCGAACTCACGGACGAGCAGCGGGAAAAGATCAAGACGCTGCGCTCCGCCTACGCCCGGGACATGGTCCAGCTTCGCGCCGACACGAAACTCGCGCGGATCGAACTGCGCGAACTGATGAGCGAGACCAGCCCGAACATTGACAAGGTCAGGGAACTGGCCGCGGCCGTATCAACGGCCCAGGGCAGCGTATTCGAGCGAGGCGCCGTCTTCCGTGCCGAGTTCAGAAACGTGTTGACTGCGGAACAGCAGGAAAAGCTGCGTGAATCATTCCGCGACCGGCGCGGTGGACGCCGGGATGCCGGGATGCGCTGGCAGCGGGGCGGACGTGAATTCCGTGACCGGCCCGACCGTGAATCCCGCGACCGGCGTTGAGTTGGAGTCGGCCTTGAAATTAACGATATGCAGCTTGTTTTAAGGAGCGAGAACATGCCGCGGAAGGATCCTGAGTCCGACCGCGGCATTGAATTGGGTTTTGACCGCGGCGTTCTACCATTTTGAAAGGAGTCAAAAAATGAAATACCGTCTTCACCTGATTTTGCTCGGATTGGTCATGATTGCCTTTACCGCCAGCGAAGCGGATGCCCAGCGACGCGGATTCGGCCGAATGGGCGGCCGTGGCCAGAACAGCGCCATGATGGAACAAATACAGGCGGTGAGCACCTTTCCCGTCACCCAGATCTGGCACGTGCTGAGCATCCGGATGGATACGACAGACGAACAGGTATTGCAACTGCGTGCCGTGGTGAAGGAAGCCTCGACTCAAAAGGAAGCGCTGGTGGAACAGGCCAGAAAGTCCGGGGACTGGAACTGGCTGCGTGAACAACTGGAGGGAAACGAGAAAAAGTTCAAGGAAAACCTGAAGGGTATGCTCTCTGCAGACGAGTTTAAGGCATTCGAGAAACTCGCGGAGGAAGCATCACGCATCGCGCCGGGCAGATCCAGACGGTGATACAGGCGCTGATACGTGTGTGACATTTTGAAAGTCGGGCGACGTGAAACGATCCCCTGGGACGTCGCCGGCTTATCCGATCCCGGTGAACCCGTCTAAGGGCCCCTAGCCCACCCAGCGCGCCATTTTCTCCTCATCCAAATCAAGACCAAGCCCCGGTCCCTCGAAGGGCGCGAGCTCGCCGCCCTCGAGGGAGAAGGGGGCTGTGCAGACGTCGTCCTCCAGTAGCCCCGGACCCACCAAGTCCGAGGGCACGTTTACGCTCGCCGACGAAACCGCGAGATGCACCGATGCCGCCGTTCCGGGTCCCAGTTCGATGGTACTGCCCAACAGGGCAGGCATGCCCGCTGTCTCCGCGGCATGGATCAGTCGCTTCGCGCGGCGAAGCCCGCCGGCCTGGCAGGGCACGACGTTGACGATGTCCACGGCGCGGTGGCGAATCAGGGCCGCCAGGAAAACGTCCCCCAGATCGGCAACATGCTCGATTAACGGTATGGGGGAACGGACACGGATTTTCGCCAGCGCTTCGGCGATTCCATCCGCATCCCCTTCGATCCGGGCGGGATCGTCCCGCGACATGGGCCGCGACAATGCGCGTATCGGCGTCTCGCAAGCGTCGGCGCCGGCCTCCGCCATGTCGCGCAGTCTGGACAACGCCTCGACTTCTTCCCAGTAACCGCTGGCATCTACTTTGATGTAAGCCCCGCGGCCTGCGATGCTCCGCGTTAACCTCACCCTCGCCAGGTCGCGTTCGTGGTCTTCGCCTACCTTGAGTTTGAAGGCCTTCATGCCCGATCCCACCTGGTCGACCACCTCCTTTTCGAGGGCCTGCAGTTCGTCCTCGAGGGTGGCGTCGCCGCGCAGATAGGCTACCCAGGAAACGGATGCGGCGCGCCGGCAGCGGCCGCCCAGGAGTTCGTAGAGCGGGATTCCGTGCGCCTTGCCGACCAGGTCGAGCATTGCGATTTCGACCCCGAACAGCACCAGTTGCCTGAGCTCGGGATACCAGCCTTTGGGAAGTGCCTAGTCGACCCTGTCATAAAGGGCGCGCCACCCGCATATGTCGCCGTTGACCAGCAGTTCGGCCAATAGACCCTGCAGAGAATCAGGCGAAGGCGCCTCCATCCGCGGCGCGATATCAGATACCTCGCCGATCCCGGTCAACCCGTCATGATTCTTCAATTCGATGATCTGGTAGGTGGTCCTGTCGTGATTTATGGTGGCCTTCAGGTGCTTGGGGTCGGCGCAGTAAGTGTCGTAGATGCGCGGGACGGCAACCTGCCGCACGCGGACTTCCGTGATGCGCATATGCTCGCTTTCCATTTAAAGGATCGATAAAAGAGTCGTTATTCCGGATTCTCAGTCTGGTCCGGATGGTCCCGTCTATTTAAAAACACGGTCCGATATGGTATGATCCGTGTGTCCCGGGGTCAATGGGATCTTCCTTCCCGGGCCGGGCGGCTACGCAAATCACCCGGATCGCCGGTTCTATACAGGTTTGCAACTTGCCTGGAAGCCGCGAAGTCTATATCTTTAAGAAGCCAGAATCCGAATACTCATATCGTCCAAGAAGGGGAAGTACGTCATGCCTAGACACCTTAAACTGGTCGTGATGACCGGCCTGGTCTTGCTGACGGGCGGGTTTTTACAGATAAGCCCGGGCGGCAAGCGTTCCGATACGACCGACCGCCTGCGCTCAGCGGACCATGCCGCGCCCACAGCAAGCGCGCCGTTCACAGCAAGCGCGGAAAACGCGGACCGTGCGGACCGGACGATCCGGCAGATCACCGACCTGTTCGGTCCGGAGGAAGCTTTCGCCCGCCGCGGTTTCGGAGGATTCCGGAGTTCGCGGTCCCTCTGGAACCGCCGCAGTTCCTTCGGCCGCCGCAGTCCTTTCTCCCGGAGAAGCTCGACCACCGCGACCCGCCAGACGCCCGCCCGTACGACGGGGCAGTCCGCCGCGCCGGCGCGCAGCACGTCAACCCGGCAACCCTCGGCCACCGCGGCCCGATCGACCCGGGCCGGCAGTGCGGTCTCGGGCGCCTCCACCGGCCGGGCCACGGCCCGTTCGTCGGTCATGGGCAGGCGGGTACAGAGCGAAACGGCCCGCAGGTCCCTGGCCACGCACCAGTCGCGCCAGTCCGGTTTCGCCCGGTCTTCCAATTCGGCGGCCAACACGAGCAGCTACCGGGACAACGCCCTCTACAACCGGGGCTCGCAGAACCGCACATCCTATGACAACTACTACGCCGGGCGGGACCGGTACTACGGAGGCATGGGCTGGGGCGCGCCCGGATACGCCTTCATGTCCTACCCCAGCTTCGGCATGTGGGACGCCCTGTTCATGTGGTCCATGCTGGACATGATGAGCAGCCGCCGTCACTACGCCGTGGCCCATCACCACGCCAATGATCCGGGTTACAAGGAGTGGCGAGGCGAGGCCGAGCGCCTGGCCGAGGACAACGCGGAACTGCGCGCGAAGCTGGACGAACTGGATAAGCAGGTCGCCACGCTGGAAGGTACGCCGAGAAATCCCGAATACCTTCCGCCGGGCGTGACCCCGGCGATCGCCCTGGCCGCCGAAGTGGTGGCCACCGCCGATCCGAATCAACCGCGCATCACGGTCAACACGGGCGTGGAAAACGGCAACTACCACCGTTTCGGCCAGATCCTCCAGTCCCACCTGCCGGATTTCGACGTAATGCTCGAGACGTCGGCAGGTTCGGAGGAGAACCTCAACAACCTGGTCCAGAACCAGGTCGACGCGATCCTCGTGCAGAGCGACATCCTGAATTCCTATCTGCGCAAGAACCCGGGCGCGGAAGACCAGTTGGTCGGCCTGCAGTCCACCCTCTACACCGAGTACGTACAGCTGATCGTCAACGAAGACGGCGGCATCGCAAGCATCTCCGACCTGCAGCCGAACACCCATATCGTGTACGTCGGGCCACGCGGTTCCGGCACGCACAGGGCCTGGGAGGGCTTTGTCCTCCAGGATCCCCGGTACGGGGAATTCAACACGCGGTTCGCCAGCTACGAGGAGGCTCTGCGCCAGGTTGCGGGGAACACCGGTTCGGTCATGCTGTTCGTCGCCGGCCTCAACTCGGAACTGCTGAAGGAAGCCGACAGCCAGTACGGAAGCCAGTTGAGCATGGTCGCCGTGGACGAGCACTATTTCAGCACGGCCGTGGACCAGTTCGGCAACACGATCTACGAGGTGGCGACCATCCCCCACGAGACCTATCCCGAGCTGCAGGAAGGCTGGCTCTTCGGGTATTTCGACAGCAGCGTGGAGACACTGACGGTGGACGCCATCCTGATCCTGTCCAAGCGCTGGGTGGATACCTACGGCAGTAAGCCGATGACGCTGTTCGAAGACGCCCTGTGGCGGTCCATGGACGACATCAAGCCCATCGTGGGCGAGGAATAGCGCAGGATCCGATGAGCTTTCACATCATCCGTTCCGTAGCTAAGAAGCAGGCGAAAGAGGCGGTGGGTTTTTTCCGGAAGAAACCCACCCGGGTGGACCAGGATCTTCCCCTGGGCGTCTCCATCGATCGGCTGATCGACCTCGACGGCGCCGCGCTATCCACCTTTATCGGCCTCGTCCATTTCAATTTTCCATCCTTTCCCCTGGCCATCGAGGCGATCGGCAAGATCGACCTTGGCGAAGGGGCCATGGCCTACCGGTGCTATCTCCAGGGCACCTCGGCTTTCCTCCAGGTGGTGGCGGAGCACGGAGAGCCCGTGGAATGCCGCCTGTACGTGCTAGACCGGGACGTGTATCCCCATTCGGAGGAGATCTGGGAGCTCTGGCTGAACGACGAGGACGGCATCATCGGATCCGCGCAAGTACTCCACGGCGACGGCGAGGAACGCACCTATCTCCGCGAATGGATGGACGGCGACGGACAGACTCCGCCGGTCCAGGTCAGCGAGCGGATCATCCGGGACCCGCACGGCGAAGAGATCTTCGAAGAAACGCAGCAGGCCATGTCCTATTTCCGGGTGGCGAGCGGCGACCCCTACAACCCGGAGGATCCCGAACGGGTGGACGAATTCCTGTTGATCAGCGCGGGCGAGGGCGTTATAGAACTGTACCTGGGCGTGGACCTGATGCTTGAGGAAGTCACGGTTATATAAACGAGAAAGGACAGAGACATGATCTGGAAATTTCTTTCCCGCGTCGGCAAGAAACAGGCCGGCAACGCCCTGGAGTCCTTCACCCAGGCGGTGGTGGCCTTCGATCCGGAGACTGCGTCCGAGGCGCAGATTTCCATCATGGAGGAGGAGCTCGACAAGCTCGGCAAACGCGTAGGCAAGGCCGAGATGGACGTGAAGAAGGACCACGAGGAAACCCAGGCTCTTCTGTCACAGTACGACCGGTACCTGGCCGCCGCCGAGCGGCTTGAAGGCCAGCTCGAAGGGGCGGATGAGGGTCAGCGTCCCGCACTGGAGGAGAGCCTGGAAAAGCTCGTCTCGGAACTGGAACGCCTCAATCCGGAGATCGAGCGGGAACGCCAGGAGGACCAGGAGGCGGAAGCCTTTGCATCAGAACTGAGGCAGGCCTACGATGCGGCGGCGGAAAAACTGAAGCAGGCGCAGACCCAGCTCAAGCAGGCCCAGCGCCGCATGGAACAGGCCCGGATGAAGAAGGAACGGGCCCTTGAACGCGCCGAAGGCGTGCGGCAGGCCGCTGGGCTGAGCAGTTCCCTGGGCGGGCTGGACACGGCCCTCAATGCCATGGACAAAGAGACGGAAAAGGCGGAAACGACCTCCCGCGCGGCGGAACTGAAGATCGGCGCCTTCGGACAGACCGAAATCACCGACGATCCAAACATCGCCGCCGCCCTGGAAGCGGCGGAGAAGCCCGCGCTGCCCGCGTCCTCTTCCCGCGATCGACTGGCGGCCCTTCGCGCCCGCAAATCCTGAATCACTCGCCGGTCTTTGTTATTCAAGGCTCACCCGACGCGCAGGCGGACGGTGGGCCTTTGTCATATCGGATAAGCCCAACGCATTCACCAAGGAGGCACACCATGCCGGGAATCCTGTCCTCCCTCCTTGCGGCCATACACCGCTTCGGTCCCTATGTACTGGCCGTCAACATGATCCTCTATTTCATCGAGCTGCAGTACACCCAGACGCGCAGCAGCCTGGACGCCGGCGCGTGGGCCGGATTCATCTGGATCGAACGGGTCATCGCCGGGTTCTTTACCCTGGAGTACGCGCTGCGCATCCGCCTGGCGCCGCGGAAGGGCAAGTACCTGGTCAGTTCACTGGGCCTGATCGACCTGGTCAGCATCCTGCCTTTCTGGATCGGCTTCTACCCCGGTCTTTCCCAGGAACAGCTCGGCCTGGTACGGGGCGCCCGGACGCTTCGGCTGCTCAAGATGTTCCGGTACAGCCCCAAGCTGGCGGAATTCGCCCGCTCCATGTACACCAATCG
>JAJECR010000281.1 GCA_022821935.1 Candidatus Latescibacterota bacterium | reverse complement strand
GTCGTCGAAAGCAGTCCGGCCATATCGCCCGCAAGAAACGCCGTGGCCCCGCTGCCCAGGGCGACCACCGTGCCGCCCGCGCGCACCCAGTCCCTGATCCGCCGGGTTCCCCGTTCGCCGAATAGGCTTTCATAACCGGCGCCGAATCCGGGGTCCGGCAGCAGCAGCACGTCGAAGTCCCTGAGGTCAGCGGCGGCGAGTTGGCGCGTCCGGACGACCGTTACCGGGTACCCGATCTGGCGTTCGACGATGAAACGGGTTGCGCCGGCATTGTTGGCGCGGGTCGGGCGGTCCCACGCCAGGGCGATGCGGGGCGTGCGCATGAAAACCACGTTATTGCTGCCGAAGTTGGGTCCCTCATCCACCCAGCCGGTATCGGTCGCGATGACTTCCGCCCCCGAAGAGACGGCGATTCCCGCCAGGGTTTCATGCAGGTGGTCCGGGTTGTCCTTGACCTTGAAGATCAACGTGCCGGACGGGTAGCGTCGGTCTCCCTGGACGAACGCCAGGTCGGAGCTGAATACGCGGAGTTCCGCCCGGAGCGAAGCGGCCAGCAATCGTCCAGCAGCCTGGGTGCCCCAGGGCACCAGGTAGGCGACTTCCGCCCGGTCTCCTTCGATCGATCCCGGTGGTATCATGACGGGATCGACCCGGGTGAGATTCCCCTCGACCGCCCGATCCACGGCCACGGTCTCCACATTGTACATCAGCGGAAAGGACCATGCGGTGACATCGTAGATCTGGTCGCCCATGCCCTTGCTCCTGCGTCGCTCCTGTTCCGCGATGAAGTCTTCGCTCATAGGTACGTGCGTGTCCATGAGCGTGCGGATCAGGCGCTTGGCGGGTTGGGCGAGCGAGATCACGTAACTGCCCGCGGGATAGGTCTTTCCTCCCGCCCGGAAGTCCGATCCGGCCTGCTGGATCTCCACGCCATGAGAGGCCATGAGCCAGGCAAGCTTGTCCACCCCCGAGGTGTTTCCTTCCGACCGGCGCGGCAGGATATAGGTCCTGATCTCCTCGCTGCGGCCTTCCTCTATTGCGGACTGCCGGTAGGCGTAAAAGTCCGCCAGGAGCTTCTCCCGGTAGATCGCGGCCGTTTCGCTGGTGGCGATGGATGCGACGAAGTGGTGCCGGACCGTGTCCCTGAAATGCATGACCGATTCATCGCTTCGCCGGACTACGAGTCCCCGGGCCGATGCCTGTTCATACGTCATGGCCACGCTGCCGTAGTAGGACGGCCAGCTCGCGCCGTAGCCCGGATAGAAGGCGTCGAAGATCTCCCGTGTGAAGTACGAGAAACCGTAGTGATCGAACCACTTCGCGTTGTTCCTGCCGAAGAGCTGGAGACTCTCCCGCTGATCCCCGGCCAGGTGTGGATTATATGGTATCGCCTCGGGCGCGAAGTAATAGGTGGTGTTGGATCCCATTTCGTGGAGGTCGACGAACACGGGCGGGAAGTAGTCCTGCAGGACCTTTACCCGGCCCAGCGTCTCGGGGTGGTTCAACGAGATCCAGTCTCGGTTCAGGTCGAAGTAGTAATGGTTGGTCCGCCCCCCGGGCCACGGTTCGTTGTGCTCGGCCGCCAGCGGACTGGCGTTCGGTTCCAGGCCTTCGGCGATCTCGTAATTGTGGACGAACCGGTCCCGGCCGTCCGGATTCTGGACCGGGTCGATCATCACGATCGTTTCTTCGAGGATCCGGTCCACGACCGGGTCATTGCGGGCGGCCAGCAGGTGATAGGCCGTGAACAAAGCCGCATCCGAGGGAGAAACCTCGTTCCCGTGCACACTGTAACTTAGATTGACGATGACCGGAAGCGACGCGATCAGGCTGTCGGCGCTCGCACGGGACGTTACTCTCGGGTCGGCCAGCCGTTTCATGCCCTCGCTGACGGCCGCCAGTGCGCCGATGCGTTCCGGAGACCCCACGAAAGCGTACACCAGCTTCCGCCCCTCCCAGGACCGGGCGTACTCGAGTATGCGTACCTGGTCGGGCACCGCCGTTTCGAGCGCTTCCAGGTATTTCATCAGGCCGGCGTGAGGTATGATGCGGTCGCCGATCCGGTAGCCCAGGACCTCCTCTGTCGTGGGAATCGAAGCATCGTACTCGGCGCCGGGCCAGTATTCGAAGTCCTGTGCCCTGGATACGCCAGGGTTCATTCCGGCGAGAAGAACCAGGCAGAAGAGCGGCAGGACGGTAAACCTGTTCATCAATGTACCTCCTCACACGGGGCCGGAGCGGCTTTCGCGTGTCGGGTCGCAGGTGTGGATCAGCGGGTTCTGGTCTTCGTCTTCCAGCAGGTCGCCGATCCGGATGGTATCCAGGATCCGCCTGGGAAGTACGTTGGGTATGCCGTTGAAACGGCTGTGGTCGGGCATGTAGGCGCAAGTAAAGGCCCGGCGCGGCCAGGGCGTCATGTTCGCGTTGGCGGCGTGCACGATCAGTCCGTTGTGAAAGGAACAGCCGCCCGCCGGCATGACGACGGGCACGGGTTCCATCTCGCCGAGGTCTGGATAAGCGTCGAACATGGCGCCCACATGGTTTCCCGCCGCAGGGTAATCGTCGCGCCGCATTTTGTGAGAGCCGGGCATGAAGAACCTGCAGCCGTTCTGAACGGTTACGTCGTCCAGGGCAACCCAGATGGTGATGGCGTGTTCCGACTCGAAGGACCACTTGGTATTGTCCTGGTGCCAGGTGGTGGGATTCGCCCAGGGCAGCTTGATCAGGGCCTGTTCGTGCCAGATCCGGATCCCGTCGACCCCTTCCAGGTCGGCCGCCATTTTACCCAGCCGGCTGTCCAGCATCAATAAGCGGACACCGGCATGATCCATCCACAGGTTGACCCGCTGGCGGAATACGGATTCGTCCGCCGCCGTTACCTTTCTGGCGAGGTTGTAGGATCCCTCGGGCAGCCTGTTCTCATCCCGAAGCGTGACCGCTTCATCCACCGCCGCCCGCCAGGTCTCCAGTTCGTCTTCATTGAGAAAGTCCTCTATGATGAGAAAACCGTTTTCCCGGTAGAAAGCAATCTGGGCACTCGTCAACTGATTGTTCATGAATATGCTCTCTTCATACAAAACTCCGCTGTTATCATACGAAACTCTTCGCGGTTCACGCGGAAAACTGCGCGGTTCACGCGGACCAGACCAGTGGGAACGCTTCGCAGGCCATGGAGTCCCCGGGGATCAGGCCTCCGGTCACCGTGGGGGAAATTTCCCAGGGCCTGCTGGTGAAGCGTGCGTCGTCTCCGAGCCAGCGAGTGGCCAGGACGCGCCGCGCGTCGGTAAGGGACTGGTTGCCCGCCGCGCCGTGGAGCGAACACATGTGGAAGGCGATGACGTCCCCGGGTTCCATCTCCCAGGCCAGGAT
>JAJECR010000067.1 GCA_022821935.1 Candidatus Latescibacterota bacterium | reverse complement strand
GTCCTGGTCCGCGAGCAGCCCGACACACTCGTTGCGCCGCAGCGCCTTCAGGATCGCGGACGGCGCCGATTCCATGGAGGTCACCGCCATGCCCAGTCGCTCGCGTCCCGCGTGCATCAATCGGTTGACGGCGGGATTGTGCAGCTTCTTCGCGACGACGGTAATGGGATAACCGAGCAAGGCGACCGTCGCGCCAAGCAACTCCCAGTAACCGAAATGGCCGGTGATCAGAATGACCCCGCGGCCCCCTCGGCTGGCGCGGGCGATGTTGTCCTCGCCTGAGATGGTCAGACGGTTCTGCAGGTCCGTCTTCCTCCCGGAGAGCACCCGGGCATGTTCCACGGCTGTCCGGCCCAACTGGCGGTAAATGGAACGGGACATGGCCCGGAGTTTTTCCGAATCCCCGGTTTCCCCGTAGACTCGGGCCAGGTGCTCCATGACCAGTGCTCTCCTCGTACCGATCACGTGAAAGGCCAGGTCTCCCAGTATTTCGCCCACCCGCGTTGCCCGGACAGGAGAAAGCCGCCTTGTCAGTGACATCAGCAGCCGAAGTCCCGCGTATTCGGCCAGGTGCGAAAGTTTCATTCGAAACGGATTCTCATGCGCGCACATTCATTACGCTCATTACGCTGGATATTCCAGTTCCTATCCAGTTCCGGTGGCGAAAACGATCAGTCATCCCGCTCTCTGGACATGATCCATTCCTCATTCTTCCTGCGCCAGTCGTCTTCGTCCGAATGCCAGTCGTCCACCTCCTCACGCGCCCAGCGACGCAGCGTGGCCTTCCTTCGCCTTCGGATCTGCAGGAACGCGAGAAGACATAGTACGCCGAACAGCGGCGCGATCACGATAGTCAGGCTTTCTCCGAGTACCATGCGCCAGCCGTAATTACGTTCCATGTACGCCAGCCAGTCCCGCTCGAAACCCACGATACTCACGCCGAAGGCGTCGAAACAGGCCTGGTCGATGGAGCCGGTCAGCCTCAGGCGGTCGAACAGGGTGTGCAGTCCCGCTTCACCGTATCGCCGAAGTATGTACTGCACGGCGAGGGCGCTTTCCTGGTAAGCCAGTTGGGCCCGATGTTCGGGAAACGTGTTCACACCCTGGATGGCGCCCAGGGAGACCAGGTTTCCCGAAACAACGGCGACCACCAGGGATGCCCGGTCCCAGAATCCCCATTCCCGCGCCATGTGCATGGCGAATCCCTCGTCCAGCCAGCGAGGTATATCCACGCCGCGAAGCGCGCTGTGCAGCATCACGTGGGCCAGTTCGTGCACCACGAGCTCGGTGGAACCGTCATACGTACCGGTAATCCGGGGGGACCTGAGTACGACAAGCCTTCGGTCGGGCACGGCGTAACCCGCGCCCCAGTCGGGTATGGCGCCGGGCGTGTAGGTCAGAAAGGCTTCCTGCGTGGGGGCGATATGGATATGGATGGTATCAGCGGCGGGCAGGCCCAGCGTGGCGCGCAGGTGCGGAGACGCCTCGCGCACGATGCCCAGCACGTGATCCACGAAGGGCGCGTCGGCGGGTTCAAACGTAAATCGAACGCCCGGGGCGACTCTCACGGACTCTTCAGCGCCGGTTCCGAGGCTCGGCAGCAGCAGAAGCACGCCGCTGACCAATCCAAGGCACCAGGACCGTAGACCGCGCGAAACGCGCTGGGGCGCCTTGTCGACGCGCATAACAACCTCATTCGCGTATGATGCCGCCTCCCAGAACCGTCTCGCCGTCGTAGAAGACGACCGACTGTCCCGGCGTAACCGCCCGCTGGGGATGTTCGAAGACAACTTGCGCGACGCCTGGCTCGACCGGCGTAATGACCGCGGGCGTCGCTTCCTGCCGGTACCGGATCTTGGCCTGTCCGTGGACTTCCCCCGTCGGTACTTCCATGGACTGCCAACTGACCCCGTCCGCGATGAGCCGGTCGCGGCGGAGATCCTCGTCGTCGCCCACCACGATCGTGTTCGTATCGGGTTGGATGTCGACCACGTACACCGGCCGTCCGGCAGCCAGTCCGAGTCCCTTCCGCTGTCCGATCGTGTAGAGGGGATGTCCCCGGTGTTCTCCAAGGAAACGGCCGTCCGTGTCCAAGATCGGTCCCGGCCGAATGGGATCTTCTATGGACAGCAGTCCATCTTCCGCATCCACAGGGTGCTTCGCCGTCCATTCCCGGAGGAATCTTTCATGGCCCCTGTCCTGGATGAAGCAGATCTCATAGCTGTCCTTTTTGTCCGCCACCCGCGGCGCGAGTCTCTCGGCGACGTGCCGGGTCTGCGCCTTCGTGAGCATGCCCACGGGGAAGACGATCCGCGCCAGCTCTTCCTGGGTCATCTCCCACAGGGCATAAGATTGATCTTTGTTTCCGTCGAGGCCCCGTTTCAAAACATAGCGGCCGTCTTGGCCCGCCTGACCCGCCCGGCCCGCTTGGCCCACTTGGTCGGTTTGGCCCGCTTGGCCGCCCCGCCCCGTGTCTTCCTCGAAAACAACCCGGGCGTAATGCCCGGTCGCCACGTAATCTGCGCCGAGCGCCTTGGCCCGGTCGAGCAGCACGCCGAACTTGACCCTGCTGTTGCAGGCCACGCAGGGATTGGGCGTGCGCCCCTGCATGTACTCGGAAACGAAATTGGATATGACGCCCCGCTCGAATTCCTCGCGAAAGTCCACCACGTAGTAGGGTATCCCGAGCCTGCCGGCCACCACCCGCGCGTCGTTGCGGTCCTCTACCGTGCAGCAGCCGTGTTCGAATTGCGCACTGCCGCCCACGCGGTCGTAGTCCCACAGGTGCATGGTGACGCCGATGACGTCGCAACCCGCCTCTTTGAGTATCGCGGCCGCCACCGAACTGTCCACGCCGCCGCTCATGGCCACCACGACCGTCGATCCTTCCGGCGGCAGCCGGTTGACGGCCGGATCGCACACCCCTTCCAATTCGAAGCCGCTGCTGAGATCCAATTCGGTACTCGTCGTCATGTTATCGGGCTTTCGCGTCTACTTCCCGGCGTCTCCGGTAATCCTCGATCGCCGTCCGCACGCCGTCCGCGGCCATGGCGGAGCAGTGCATCTTGGTAGGCGGAAGACCGCCCAGGGCCTCCGCGATCGTATCGTTTTCGATAGACGCGGCCTCGTCGGCCGTCCTACCGATCACCCATTCGGTGACCATGCTGCTTGCCGCGATGGACGCCGCGCAACCGAAGGTCCTGAACTTCGCGTCCGTGACGGTCCCTTCCGCGATCTTCAAATACAACGCAATGGTATTCCCGCTGATGGGGTTTCCCGCGTTGCCCACGCCGTCCGCGTCCGGTAGATCCCCCACGTTACGGGGCGAGTGAAAGTGATCCATTACGGCGGGTGAGTACATGAAACACGCCTTAAACGGGTACTTGCGCGGCGGACGCGGCGGAAACCTCGCGGAGACGGGACACGATGCCGGGCAGCCTGCTCATGACGTAGTCCACGTCCCGCATGGTATTGTCGCGTCCGAAGCTGAACCGAACCGAGCCCAGGGCGGTGCGCGGATCCCTGCCCAGCGCCAGCAATACGTGGGAGGGTTCTATGGCCCCCGATGTGCAGGCCGAGCCGGTGGATACGGCGATACCCGCGAGATCGAGGCTCATGATCAGCGATTCGCCTTCCGCGCCGGGGAAGGATGCGTTCAACGTGCCGGGCAGGCGCCATTCCGGGTGCCCGTTTACTCGCACGTCTTCGATCTCGTCCCGGATGCGTGCTTCCAGATTGTCGCGCATCCAGGACAGATTCCGACATTCGCGTTCCTGTTCTTCAGCCGCCAGTTCAGCGGCCTTGCCGAGCCCCACGATACCCACGGTGTTCTCCGTCCCGGACCGCACGTCGTTTTCGTGATGGCCGCCGTGGGCTGTGGGTTCGATCTCGACGCCCTTGCGAATGTAGATGGCCCCCACGCCCTTGGGGCCGTAGATCTTGTGGCCCGAAAGCGAGAGGAGGTCCGCGTGCATCGCTTCCACGTCGACGGGCAGCTTGCCGGCGGACTGTACCGCGTCCGTGTGGAAGCACACACCGTTATCCCGGGCGATCCTTCCGATTTCGTCCACGGGCTGGACCGTGCCGATCTCATTGTTCGCATGCATGATGCTGATCAGTGTCGTCTGATCGGTCAGGGCGTCCGCCACCTGGCCGGGATCGACCCGGCCGTAGTCGTCCACGGGAAGATAGGTTACTTCGAAACCTTCCCGTTCGAGAAACCCGCAACTGTTCAGCACGGCCGAATGCTCAATGTTCGTCGTGATGATGTGGCTACCGTACGCCCTGCGGGCGTAGGCGATGCCTTTGAGCGCCAGATTGTCCGACTCGGTGCCGCCGCTGGTGAAATAGATCTCGCCGGGGCGTCCGTTCACCAGGCCGGCCACCCGGACCCTCGCCTCTTCTACGGCCGAACGCGCATCCTGTCCGTACCGGTGGATACTCGATGCGTTGCCGAACCGGTCTCTGAAGAAAGGTTCCATCGCATCGAACACTTCGGCCCTGACCGGCGTGGTCGCATTATGATCCAGGTAGATGCTCGCCATGGGGATTATGACCTTCGGACCAGGGTATCAATCGGACTCCATCACCAGGCGCTGCAACTCCGAAAACCGGTTTCCCGGCCGCGCTCAACGGTCTTTGAAAATAGAGATAATCCATTGAAATGTCAAGTGTTATCGGGGTTTCCCGGCGTACGCACGATCGTTGAATATACGCTATCCCCGCTTGACTTTTAAGCCGGTAATCCGTAATTTTCATATAACCTGAACGGGTATACGTGTGCTGGTTTTGATATGTGTTTACCCTGCGTGCAATCTGCGACCACGTATCCGCAACATATGGTGAATCGAGAGTGAAGGGCGTTTGCCTTACAAGTCTCGCCTAAACTTGCCCGGGGAGGATGGCCGGGCCGGACGGGAGCGGCACATGCAGGTACTGAAATACGCGGCGGCACTGGCGACAGTCATCCTTGCGGCAGGATGTACGCACAGCATCAAATTGAATCCCAACGTAGGCCCCACGGCCAGTATCGCCAGGCCGGTGGCCTTGGGGGTGGGGCTCTATATCCCCGAAGAAGTCAGGGGATTCGTAATTGCCGACCGGCCCGATCTCGAGAAGTTCGTTTTCGAAATCGGTGCATCCCTCGAATCGATCATTACCAAGTCGGCGAATCGCGTTTTTTCCCGGGTTGCGATGCTGGACGCCCAACCTACCGACGATGTGATCGGTGAAAGGCAGCTCGACCTCGTCATGATTCCCAGGGTGACCTCGGCCATGATGTCGCTGAACAGGGACGAAGGTCCCCTCCAGGACGATGCCCGGGGAAGTACGGCTATTACGGTCGAACTGATGTTTTATGACGCCGAGATGATCCAGTTCACCGCGGTCATAGCGTCGGGTGTGGGGATCGCATCGGAAAGGATCGGTTTTTTCAGCAGGGGGCAGAGGGAATACGCCGCATCGGTCGAAGACGCCCTCAACAACCTCAGCAACGACATGGTCCGTCAGATGTACGGCAACTACGACATCCGAAAGAAGGCCGAGGAGTCGGAATAGGGCCGGTATGCGGCTACGGCCGCGTCAGACGGTCCTTCATTAACCCCGCGCAACCGGACATGCAGGATTGACCTTTAAAGACCGTTGTATTTACAGCGTCTATACCTTGTGGCGCCGATTCCGCCGTACGCCTTTCGACCTGGCCGAGATCCGGAAACGGCCGGGCCGGCTGCTCATTTGCCTGCCCTCGAATCCTGAAGAAGCCCGAAAAGCGGCCGAGATCATCCCGGACTTTATTGCGAGCCTGGGTGCCGAGGCCGTGTTTGTCGTAGGCGAACCCTGGTCCGTAGCATGTTGTAGCCTGGCAGACGATCGCATCAGCCTGTTGCCGCTGGACCGGACCACCCGCCGGTGGTTTGGCCTGCCTTCCGCCACGATTGTGGATCAGTTGTCGGAAGCGAGGCTCAATTTCGCCGTCGATCTGAATCCACGCGCGGAATTGCTGCCCATGTTACTCTGCCTGAGCATCAAGGTCCCGGTACGTGTGTGTCTGGACGATCCTCGACGCGGGTGCGTTTTCAACGTGCAAGTCCTGCTCGCGGATGGACACTCCGTGCAGAGCCACGACGCCGAACCGGGTATTCCGCCGGATTCCGAACAATCCGATCCGTCGCTGACCGGGACCGTCGCTTCTCCCGGCGAATCGCCCTACACACGCCTGTTGCGGGTGATTCAGGCCGCCGGCCGACCCCCGTCCTCTTCCCGAATTTCAGCTTGACAGCACGTCCCTGTACCCGGATATTTTGGTAGGGTCCGGACAAGCCTCTTGTTTCTCGAGTACGTTATGCATGGCTTGTCATCTACCAAAACAGTCCCACCTCCGAGATTATGTCCGCCCTGTCTCCGCGGCTGCTCCCGGGTCGCACGATCATCGCTGGAATCCTGCTGTCCTGCTGCCTGCTGAGTCCCATCGTAGTCACGACGTCGTTAAAGGCACAGTCGGGGCCGGAGTCTGTCCGTTCCCTGGAGTCCCTCCTGGAGAAGGGCAGATCCCTCTACGATCAGCGGAAATTCAAGGAGGCAAAAGCGGTCTTTGAGGAAGCGGTCCGCCTCAAGTCCAGGTCCGGTGAAGCACGCTACTGGCTCGGTGTAACCCATTATGAGACCGGCGACGACAGAGAAGCGGCGAAACAGTTGAGAATCGCCGTTCGACACGACCGGAGGAACCCGGACGTACATTTCGCGCTCGGCCGGACGTACATGCGCATGAAGAACCGCATGGTCGACGCGCGCAAGAGCTTTAAGCAGGCCCTCCGATACGATCCGGAGTATTCCGAGGTGCATTACGTTCTCGGAATCGCGTACATGAAGCAGAGCAAGAGAGATCCCGCGGCGCCGCTTTACGTCCTTCAGGCACGGAGATCCTTCAGCCGCGCGGCGGCGGCGAATCCGCTGCACCCCGACGCCTATTACCAGATGGGACTGTCCTACGAAAATCCTTCACGGGATTACAAGAAGGCGCTGGCCCTCTTTTATCGGCAGCTTATGATAAAGCCAGATCACCGGGACGCCCTTTACCACCTGGAGCGATGCAGTTACCTGCTCAAGCAGTACCAGGAAGGTATTGATTTGCTGACGCAGGTGGCCGAGGTCCACGGCGGCAACGTGCCGGACTACGTTCACACGATGATCAACAAACTCAAGGCCACGATGCTGCAGTCTCAGAACCGATTCACCGAAGCGGATGCGGCCTACGAGGAATTCCTGGCCAAGTTGGAACCGGAGGAACGGACACTTTACACGGGCCTCGCCTACGTGACGTCGGAGGAGGAATACCGGCAATACGAAAAGTTGGTATCTGAAGAAGAAAAAGCGGAATTCAGACGTCGGTTCTGGGCGGCCCGTGATCCCCAGCCGGCCACCGCCGTGAACGAGCGGTTGGTGGAACACTACCGGCGGGTCATGCATGCGCGAGAGCATTTCTCGGGCGGGCAGCAGCCATGGGATCGCCGCGGCGGTATCTACATTCGTTACGGGGAACCCGACGATCAGCAGCATTTCATCATGCAGACCGGCGAGAATGCCATGAAGAACTACCGGCCGACCGGCGATGCCCGCATCGATGCGATCCGAGAGCGCAATTTCATGTGGCGATACCGTCTGAAGATCGACAACGCCGGTATGGAGTGGAGCGATCCGACAATGCGCAGCACCCGCGATCCCGATGCGGGGGACTATCTGCCCGAACTGGAAGAGCAGCGTGTTTCAAACTTCAACCCCTTTCCGCCTAAATCCGCGAAAGCACAGGCGCTGGGCTTTCTAGCCGAGAGCTGGGTATACCTCGAACACGACCTCGAGTTGTTCTTTGTCGACCAGGTAGGGGTGGGGAAGTATGACTATCCGCTGCAAGTGCACGAGACGAACATCACGGAAGCCGTCGTCCAGGACAAGTTCCATCCCCGGCGCATCGCGGGCGCGCTGATAAAAAAGATACCGGAGTCTTATGAGTTCGACTACGGCGGCGCCCCGCTGCGATTCATGTACGACATCGTGTCCTATAAGGGGGACGACGACCTGGCGGACGTGGAGATCGCCTACATGGTTCCGGCCGAACAACTGGAAACGGTGAAGGACGGGAGGGGCATGCGCACGTGGTTCGACAGTCATATGGTGTTTCAGGATGACGACTACAACCGTGTAGCCCAGACCTCAAGGCGTATCGGACCCATCGCCCGACCGCTTGTGTCGGTTTCGGGCAGGGATGTGGGCATCGAACTGCACACGGGCATGATGGACATGGAGGCGCCGGCCGGCGGTTACCGCGCCGTCATACAGGTCCGGGACGAAGCCACCCGGCGCATCGGCATATTCGAACAGGAGTACACCGTTCCCGGGTACGCAGGCGACACGCTGATGCTGAGTGATATCAAGCTGGCCGTCTCCATCGCGCCGGTCGATTCGACCGACGGCCCCTTCATACGCAACGGGCTTGAAATCGTACCCAATCCGGCACGTCTCTACCAGCGCACCGATCCGGTTCACTTCTACTACGAGATATACAATCTCAACCTGGACGATAACGGGCGATCGTCTTACCAGGTGGAGTTGGAAGTGAAGAACAAAGACCGGCCGCGGAACCTCTTCTGGCGCGTTCTGCAGGGGATAGACCGGCTGGTGCGGCGGGTCGACAGCGATCAGTCCGTACTCATGGTATTCGAAAACGAAGGCAACCGCCCCGACGAGTACAGTTATACTTCCATCGATACAGGCGCCACCCCCACAGGTGCCTATGAAATGACTCTTCGTGTCAGGGACCTGCATTCCGGTCAAACCGCCGTGCGGACCAAAGTGTTTGTCGTGACCAACGACCGGGTCGCGGAATTTACCAGGGATACGGAATAGCTTCCCGCCTTTCACCCTCGCGCTGAAGGACGGCGCAACATGTCGAACCTGAGCATACTCCCTTCGCTGCTCGTCCTGCTGCTTCACCTCACCTGGCTGCCGCCCGCTGCCGCCCAGGAATCAGACCCCCTCCTGGACCGGGCCAAAGACCAGTACGCCGCAGGCGAGTTCCGACAGGCGGAATCCACGCTTCGAAGCCTGCTCGTACAGCAATCCGGTTCGTCGCCGGCCTGGCTCTGGCTGAGTCGCGCGCTGGACCGGCAGGAAAGGTATGACGACGCTGAAAAAGCCGTCAAGGAGGCGCTGGAGGTCGACCGGGCCTCCATAGAAAACCACATTCAACTCGCCCGTGTCTACATCCTCAAAGATAAGAAGAAAGACGCGAGAAAAGTCTTGGACGATGCTGAGAAGCTGGCGCCGGACAACGCGGATGTATACTACTACCGAGGACGCACGTATGGAAAAATCAAGCTGGCGACGTTCCGGCCCCGGACGGCCAAGAGGGAATTCAAGATCCAGGACGCGTCCTACCGGCGTGCCATCGAACTGGATCCGAAGCACCCCGACGCTTACTACCAACTGGGCTACGTCTACGACGAGTTAAAAGGCGAACCGGAAACCGCGATAGACTGGTACTTCAGGCAGGCCTCCGTCAATCCCCTTCACGACGAAGCGCTTTACCGCCTGGCCTTCTGCGCGGTACAACTGAACGACTACCAGAGGGGATATCACCTGCTGCAACAGGTCGCCGGGTCCCACGGGACGGAGGCCAATCCCCTGCTCGTGGGGCTGTCGGGGCAACTCGAGGCCTACGCGCTCCATAGCCGGAACCAGCACGAACAGGCCTATCACGCCATGAGGCGGTACGTGGCGGTCCTGACGGATATCGATCCTGAAAAGGTCGCCATCTACAGGGATCTGTCCGTCGTCGCATCCGAGAAGGAAGCTGAAGCCTTTAACGAAGCGTCGGAACAGGAAAGGATGGAGTTGTGGCGAGTCTATTGGTTGGCCCGCGATCCCGATCCCACGACCCGGATCAACGAACGCCTGGTGGAACATTACCGGAGGGTGATGTTTTCCAGGCTGCATTTTTCAAAAGGCAAGGAGCCCTGGGACCGCCGCGGCGAGATCTATGTTCGCTTCGGTCAACCGGACGACCGCCAGCATTTCATCCTGAAATCCGGGGAAGACGTGGTCAACGCCATTTCCCCCACCGGGATCCGGGACGTGGACATGATCCGCGACGTGAATCGGCAAAGGCTCAACATGGATGTTAACACGGGGGCACCCTACCAGGACTTCGGCGAATTCAGCGCCCGGACGGTCCGCGAGACCAAGTCAGTGGCTTTTCCCACGGAAAGCTGGGTCTACGTCCGATACGGCCTGGAGATCTTCTTCACCGATCAGCGTAATTCAAAGGTTTTCGACTATCCTCTTCAGGTGATTGATCTGCCTGACCTGGCGACCAACTTCGGCACAACGAACCGTCTCGCGTACAACTTCCTGAATACGCCGAGGAAACAGGCCGAGGAACTGATCAGAAAGGTGCCCGAATCCTATCCCCACGATTACGGCGGGGATCCGCTCAACTTCGTTTACTACCTCGCGTCATTCAAGGGCGCCGATGACCGGGCCGACGTGGAAGTGGCCTACAGCGTGCCGGCGGCCCAGTTGGGACTCGTCGAAGACGGCCTCGGGAACCGGACTTGGCTGAAGGGGCGCATCGCCCTCCAGGATCAGGACTTGAATTTCGTGCAGGGTACGCCCTTTGCAATGGGGCCAGTGCGCCGCCCCGCGTCCGAGCAGGACAATCTGCAGCTTAGTACCGGCGCATTCCGCTTCCTTGCAAAGCCGGGAGAGTACCGGTCCGCGGTTGCTCTTCGGGACTCGCTGTCTCAGAAGTTCGGTATCTATACAGCGCCACTGCACGTACCGGATTTTACCGAGGACCGATTGCATCTCAGCGATATCAAACTTGCCGCGTCCATCGTCCCCACGGAAGGCACGGGCCTGCTCGTACGGAACGGCCTGCATATCACGCCCCACCCCGCACGACTCTATTCTCCTTCGACGCCGGTTTTCCTCTATTACGAGATTTACAACCTGACGCGAGACACCGCCGGCCGGACGGGTTTTCGCACCGAGTTGGAGATAGCCGCCAGGGAACCCAGACGCAACATAGTGCTGAGGTTTCTCACGGCGCTGGGGAGCCTGGTAAGCCAGCGATCCGATGACCGATCGACTTACGTGACCTTCGAAGACAACGGTACGTCGTCGGACGACTTCAAGTACACTTCCATCGAAACAGCCGATATGGATGCGGGAACCTACACCCTGACGCTGACCGTCACGGATCTCCACTCGGAGCAGACTGATACGAAGACGGTTGAATTTATTGTGGTCCGGGATTGAAGGGTATGATGCAGCCGGCAATCGGCCGGTACGCCTCGCTTATTTAACAGGGTTTCAGGATCCAGGTTGTCGCTGGCGGTCTCCCGGCGCGATCAGGCGGTAGAGGGCCGGTGTAACGAATAGCACCAGTAGTGTGGACAGCGTGAGTCCGCTCAATCCCGTGTAGGACAGGCTGATCCAGAGGTCCCGCGTCGAGGGATGTCCCGCTATGAGCAGGGGGGTCAGGCCGACCAGGGTTGTGAGGGAAGTAATCAGGATGGGACGCAGGCGCTGTCTGGCCGCGGTTATGATCGCATCGTCCAGGAACAAGCCCTCCCTTTGCAGCCTTGCCATGCGGTCAACCAGCAGGATGGCGTTGTTGAC
>JAJECR010000296.1 GCA_022821935.1 Candidatus Latescibacterota bacterium | reverse complement strand
TCTTCGAACTGGAGGGCTTTTTCCACGTAGAACCGCGCTTTCCGGTAGTCGCCCAGCCTGAAATACACCCATCCCAGGCTATCCAGGAACGCCCCGTTTTCCGGGCTCTGCTCGAGCGCTTTCTCGATCATCACCTTGGCTTCGTCCAGTCGCAGGCCCCGGTCGGCCAGTATGTATCCCAGGTAGTTCAGCGTGTAGATGTCGTCGGGATCGATGGCCAGGGCGGTCTCGAAAGTGGCCACGGCCTTGTCGAACTGGCCCGACTGGTCGTAGTTCTGAGCGAGCAGGAAATGGAGGCGGTGGTTAGCCTGGAAGCGCGCTACCGCACGTTCCGTGATCTCGATGGCTTCCTCGTATTTTTCCTGCTCCGTATGGGCGTAGCCGAGGTAGAACCAGAGTTCAGGGTTCTCCGGGTCGATTTCGAGGCCGTCCCGAAGGATCCGGATACCGCCTTCGAAGTCTTCCTGGCGCAGGTGGACGAGGCCGAGGTTTATCCATCCCCGCCCATCTGCCGGGTTGAGATCCGTTACCTTTCGAAAATGCGTCCCCGCCTGTTCGAATGCCTCGCGGGACAGGTAGCTGACGCCCAGGTACAGGTGAAGCTCGGGAATCTCCGGCAGGAACGACAGGGCTTGGTTGAGCACGCGCTCCGCCTGTTCGTGCTTGTCCTGCCGCAGATAGGCCAGACTCAGGCTGATCCATCCCCGGGGATCGTGACGGTTTATCCCGATGCTTTTCTGAGCCTGGTCGATGGACTGGTTGTACATTTCGTTTTCGAGGTAGATGTTCGCCAGGTTCAGGCGCAAGGTGACGTCGTCCGGCAGCGACTCCACGCCCTCTTTCAAGGCGGCGATCCCGTCCTGCAACGTGCCCTGTTCAATGAGGGCGTATCCCAGCGCAATCCGGCTACGCGCATGTCCGGAATCCACCCGGATGGCCGATTTGAATGCGGCGACGGCAAGGGGATGAGCGCCGGATTCCTGGTAAGCGAATCCGAGGTGCATGAAGAGATCGGGGTTTTCCCCCATGACGTCCAGGCCTTCTTTCAACGTGTTCACGGCCTGTTCGAGACGCCCGGTTCCCCGGTACGCCCGACCGAGGTTGATCCAGTGCCTCGCTTCTTCCCCGTTCAGCGAGACGGCCTTCGTCAACGGGGCGACGGCCTCTTCCGGCCTGTCCTGGCCGAGCAGCACTTCTCCAAGGGCTCCGTGGAGTTCCGGCGCGTCCGGATGAACATCCAGGCCCTCCTGGAGGATCGCCAGCGCCTGATCGGCATGGCCGCCGGCCTGGTAAGCGTTGCTCAGTTCCGCCCACAGCGCCGGGGAAGTCCGATTGGACTCAAGCAGCAGCCGGTACTCGGCGACCGCTTCGTCGGGCCTGCCCAGAAACATCAGGATCCGCGCTAACCGGCGCCTCAGGGCAGCTTCCCGGTCGGGTCCCAGGGTGATGATCTCCCGGTACATGGCCACGGCCCGGTCCCATTGCCCCCTTAACTCGTAGATTTCCGTCAGGGCTACCCGCGCGGGGATCGAATCCGGGTAGTCGTCAAGGACCTTCTGCAACGCGATGATCGCCTTGTCGTACATCTCTCTCTTGCGGTAGGCGTCGGCCAGTTTGAAATGGAATTCGGCGTTGCGGGGGGCCAGGCGGCTCACCGTCTCCAGCGCGCGCAGAGCGGCCTCCCCGTCGTTCAGGCGTTCCGACAGTTGCGACAGGGCGATATGCGCTTCGATGTTTCCCGGTTCCAGCGAGACGACCCGCTCGAAGGCGGTCCGGGCCGGCAGATACCTGCCCAGGTCGGCGTTGTACCTTCCTAGCACGAACCACGCGTCCGTCGCCGTCGAATCCAGTTCCACAGCCTTCCCGGCGTGCTGCCGCGCGTTGTCGCGTTGATTCAAGCGGTAGTAGTCCACGGCCAGCGCGGTGTGAATCTCGGCGGAGGTCGGATCGTACTCGAGGGCCTGCAGATAGGACTTGATCGCGTTGACGGGGTCATTCTGCGCGTCGTAGAGGCCGCCCTGGGCATAGTACTCCAGGGCCTTGGCGCGGTTCACCTGGCCGAGGGCGTGACGGGGAGAATGGATGCCGGCCGTCACCACGCAGGCCAGCAGGATTCCCCAGACCATTATTTTTGCGGCCGACCAGCGTTCCGCCTTCATGTTCGCACCTGTCATCACGTGTTTACCGGAATATCCGCGTAACGTCGTTGAAAACAACGAATACCATGAGCAAAAGCAGCAGGGCCATGCCCGTCTGCTGCCATATCAGGCGGTACCTGAGGGAAAGCGGCCGCCGGATCACCTTCTCGACGCCCAGGATGAGCAGCTGGCCGCCGTCCAGCGCGGGTATGGGCAGCAGGTTGAGTATGGCGAGGTTTATGCTCAGGAAGGCCATGAAGCTGAAGAGACTGGTCGCGCCCTGGCGTGCGCTGTCGCCCGCCATCTGGGCGATGGCGATGGGACCGCCCACCGAGTCGGTGGACACCTGGCCCATGACCAGCTTCTTGACGAAACCGAGTATGGTGTAGGTGACGCCCGCCAGTTGCGTTCCGGCCAGGCCGATGGACGAGACGAACCCGATCGGACTGCGTTTCATGTGGTCCTGCTGGGTAATGCCGATCTGGCCGATATCGATGACGTCCCCGGTCTCCCGATCCAGATCCTGGGCCGTATTGGGGACGACGCTGACCTGGTGAGGCTGACCGTTCCGGCTCCAGGATACCGTGGTTTCCATGCCCGGCCGTTCGCGAATCAGTTCGACCATCTCGTACCACTGCGTAACCGGGACGCCTTCTACCGAAGTGATGACATCTCCTGACCTCAAACCGGCCTTCTCCGCGGGAGAATCCGGTATGACCGTGCTCACGGCCGACGCCCGGAAATAGTCCAGACCGGCCATCCGTTCCGCCGGACTCACACCGTCGTACCTCACTTCAACCGTGCGGTCCTGCCCATCGCGTCTCACCTTCAGTGCCAGGGATGCCGCCGTACCGGATGTGAGCCGGTCAAACACATCTTCCCACGTATCGACGGGCGTTTGGTCAATTTCCAGTATTTCATCGCCGACCTGCAACCCCGCCGCGGCGTAGGGGCTTCCGCCGTCCACCCGGCCGACGGTGGTCGTGTCGACGAGCATTACACCCATGGTCACGTAGAACAGCCAGAATATGATGAAGGCGAGGATGAAATTCGCTCCAGGACCCGCCGCGATTACGAAGGCGCGCGCGCCCACGGACTTGGACTGGAACTCCCAGGGTTCGCCGCCGTTCTCTTCCGACTGGCTGTCGGGTTGTTCACCGGCCATTTTCACATAGCCGCCCAGGGGGATCCAGGAGATACAGTACTCGGTGTCTCCCACGGTCTTTCCGATCATCTTGGGCGGAAACCCAAGGGAGAACCGCTCCACCCGGATACCCATGCGCTTGGCGGCCAGGAAGTGGCCCAGTTCATGGAAGAAGACCAGCAGCCCGAGGACGAAAATCGCCGATAGCACGGTGGTCAGCATGCCAGATACTCCGTTCCTTTCTTATTGTTTCTTACTTGTTTTTCATACCGTTGTCGCGCCCTTCGCGCGACGGGTTAGCATGACTGAAATATACAGGCGGCCGCCTTCACCCGGCAATCAACTTTTTAGCGCAGTACGCCCGGGTCCAACGGTCCGCCGCCACGATGGATTCCAAAGTGACGGGCTCCGGGCGGTCCGGTCGGTCCTGGCGGTCCGGTCGGTCCGGCGCAGCCGCGTGCCGGTCCATGGCATCGGCGATGATGCCGGGTATGTCGGTAAACCCGATCCGGTGCTGAAGAAAGGCCTCCACGGCCATTTCATCGGCCGTACTCAGCACGGCGGGCGCGGTGGCCCCCCGGCGGCTGGCCTCGTAGGCGAGTCCCAGGCAGGGAAACATGTCTTCATCGGGCGGGTCCAGCGTCAGGGACCAGTTCCGCGTGATGTCGAACCGGGGCCAGGGGGTTTCCAGGCGCTCCGGGTACGAGAGGGCGTACTGGATCGGTATGCGCATGTCGGTGGGGCCCAGTTGCGCCAGCAGAGACCCGTCTACCATCTCGACCATGGAGTGGATAATAGACTGCGGATGGATCACCACGTCGATTTTCGACACGGGAAGGTCGAAGAGCCAGTGGGCTTCGATGACCTCGAATCCCTTGTTCATGAGCGTCGCGGAATCAATCGTGACCTTGCGACCCATGTTCCACGTCGGATGGTTCAGCGCGTCTTTCGAAGACATCCGCTCCAGCGCCGCGGGATCGCTGTTGCGGAATGGGCCGCCCGATGCCGTCAGGATCACGCGCTCGATCCGGTCCGGGTCCTGCCCGGCGAGGCACTGGTGCACCGCGCAATGTTCGCTGTCCACAGGCAGGATATCCACACCGTTCCGCCGCGCCGATTCCATGACGATCTCCCCGGCCATGACCAGGATCTCCTTGTTAGCCAGTCCGATGGTCTTGCCCGCTTCGATCGCCTTAAGCGTGGGTACGAGCCCCGCGCTCCCCGGAAGGGCGCTGATCACCATGTCCACGTCGGGGTGGGTGACTGCTTCGATCAATCCTTCCACGCCGGCGTGGACCGACGGCGGGCCGGAACCGCGCGCGAGTCTGTCCGCGCTGTCCCCGTCGGCGGCGGCGACCGTGCGGGGATGGAACTGCGAGATCTGACGCTGGAGCAGGTCGACCTGGGTGTTGGCCGTCAGGCTGTGGGCCGAATACCGGTCGGGAAAGGCCGCGATGACATCCAGTGTTTGCGTACCGACAGAACCGGTCGAACCCAGGATAGCGATGCGTTTCATGGTTTCAAGTGCTCCAGTCTGGATCCTGACCGGCCGCGTTCATGCCAACACAAACTTCCGCTCAGGCCAGCTCAACCTGCCGCGTGTGCGAGTTCAACCGGCCGCGCAGGCCAGTTCAACGGGTCATGCAGGCCAGGTAGTAGTAGACGAAAGGCGCCGCGAAAAACACGCTGTCGAACCGGTCCAGTATACCGCCGTGGCCCGGGATGATGCGGGAAGAATCTTTCAGACCCGCGTCCCGTTTTAAAAGGGATTCCACGAGGTCGCCCACCTGGGCGGCCATGCTGCCCGCAACACCGAGTACGACGCAGTGAAGCGGACTCAGAAAGGGAAACAGGGCGTAGCGGAGTCCGAACATGAACGCAACAGCGCCGATGAGCCCGCCTATGGTGCCTTCAACAGTCTTGGCCGCACTGACCCTGGGCAGCAGCTTGCGTCGCCCCAGAAGCCTGCCCGCGAAATAGGCGAAGGCGTCGTAGGACCAGGGAATGGCGAAAGCGAGCAGGGCCGGCGCCATGATCCGCTCCCCTTCCGCTACAATGGCCGGATCGCCGGCCGGCCACTTGCCCAGCAGGATCAGGTGGCTGCCGAGGAGTCCGATGTAAACCACGCCGAATACCGTGGCGGCCACGTTTTGAAAGGGTGAACCTGCGTCTTTTCTGAACACCTCCCAAGCGGCGGTCAGGACCAGCAGGGCCGTGAGGATCAGCGGGGCGTGGTTGCCCGCTTCAAGCCAGGCGTCGAGACACAGCAGAAATGCCGCGGGTACGCCGATGTACCAGTTGGAACCGATGTCTTTGGCCGCGGCGATCCCGTGGTATTCACGCAGGCCGAAGAGCACGACGAGGGTGACGAACACGTAAAGACCCGCACCGCCGGTCCAGCACAGGTACGCGATGCACGGGAGGAACACCGCACCTACGATGATGCGGATCCATGTCTCCGCAAAGGCCGCCATGGAGATTCACTCCGTTACGCGCTATGGGAAGAGACCTGCTCGCCGGTCCTTCCGAAGCGGCGTTCCCTGGACTGGAAGTCCCTTACGGCACCGATGAAATGATCTCGCGAAAAATCGGGCCACAGCACCGGAGAAACCAGGATTTCCGTATAGGCCAGTTGATACAGCAGGAAGTTGCTGATCCGCATCTCGCCGCTGGTCCGGATCAGCAGATCGGGGTCGGGCAGGTGTTCCGTGTACAGGTAGGAAGCGAAAAGCGATTCGTCGATGGCTTCGGGATTCAGCCTGCCGGCCTGCACGTCCATGGCGATACATTGCGCGGCTTCGACGATTTCCTGTCTCCCGCCGTAGTTCAGGGCGAAATTCAAGAGCAGGCGGTCATTGCCCGCCGTCTGCTCCGTGATTTGTTGTATGACCTGGCGGTTCGATTCCGGCAATTCGTCCCACCTGCCTAGGAAGGAGACCCGGATGCCGTGCTTGCTGGCTTCCTCGAAGGCGCCGCGCAGCGATTCGACAATCAGCTGCATGATGGCGGCGACTTCATGCCGGGGCCGGTTCCAGTTTTCGGTGGAAAACCCGAAGAAGGTGAGTATGCCGACGCCGAACTCACCGGCACACCGGATCATCTCGCGAACGGAGTCCACCCCCGCGGAATGCCCCTCGTCCCGCGCAAGCCCCCGCTTCCTCGCCCATCGTCCGTTGCCGTCCATGATGAAAGCGATGTGCCGGGGCATGCGTTCCGGATCCAGTCCTTCTGAGACCGCCCGGTCTTTCTCTGCGTCTCGACCCACTTCACCCCCGAATGTAGCGCTGGCGGGTATGGACCCGGCTGGCCGGCTTCCGTCTATATCTCCAGGATTTCCTGTTCTTTTACCGATATGGCGCTGTCGATGGAGGAGGTATGCTCGTCGGTGAGATCCTGGATAGTCTTCTGGTGGCGCTTGCTTTCGTCTTCCGACAGCCGGTGGGCTTTTTCTTCGGCCTTGATGCGCTCGTTCATTTCCCTGCGTACGTTCCGGATGCCGATCTTGCCTTCCTCGCCCAGCTTCTTGATCAGTTTCACGTATTCGAGCCTGCGCTCTTCGGTCAACGCGGGAACCGGCAGATGGATAACAGTCCCGTCGGAATTCGGCATGAGTCCCAGGTCTGAAGTCTGGATGGCCCGGACGATTTCGGGGATCATCTGCTTGTCCCAGGGCTGGATCGAAATCGTGCGCGCGTCCGGCGTGTTTACTGTAGCGACCTGGTTGATAGGGGTCATGGTCCCATAGGCTTCGACCTGGACGTTGTCCAGCAGGGCCGGGTTAGCCCGGCCTGCCCGGACGCCGGCGAGCTCCATGCGAAGCACTTCGACCGACTGGTCCATCTTTCGACTGGTCTCTTTGATGATCTCTTTGGCTTCCACGATACACCTCGCTGGCAACGGAAAACCGGTATCGATCCTACCGGCAAGGGGGTTCGGGTGTTATTCTCCGCCCAGTTCGTACCGGACGAACCGTCTTACCATGATGTTCTCGCCCAGCATGGCCACCGCTTCGGTGATCAGGTCCCGCACCGTCTTGTCGGTATCCCGGATGAACGGTTGTTCCAGCAGGCAGTTTTCCTGATTGAATTTCTCGATCCTGCCCTGGACGATCCGTTCGACGATGTGATCGGGCTTGCCCTCGTTCCTGGCCTGGTTCCGGTATATCTCCCGCTCCTTGTCCAGGACGGCTTCTTCGATCTGGTCCCGGTCCACCGCGAGAGGCCGGGTGGCCGCCACCTGCATGGCGATATCGTGAGCCAGCGTTTGAAAGGACTCGTTCCGGGCGACAAAATCGGTCTCGCAATTCATCTCGACCATGGTGGCGATACGGCTGCCTGGATGGATGTAGGTATGGATGATGCCTTCTTTGGCTTCCCGGGCGCTTTTCTTCGACGCCGCCATGATGCCTTTTTCACGCAGAAGCGTAACCGCCTCTTCAATACTGCCGCCGGACTCTTCGAGGGCGCGCTTGCAGTCCATCATCCCGGCGCCGGTCTGGTTCCTCAGTGTTTTTACGTCGCTTGCTGATATAGTCATGAATACATGAAGCTCTTAGCGGATACCAATCACCCGCTACGGCCGCCTTTCTCCGGCCACGAATCCGTACTACGCTTCTTCTTCGACTTCCTCGACCTCTACTTCATCCGACGGTACGGCCCTGCCCGAGGCGCGCAGTCCTTCCTCCACGGCGCTCGCCACGACTTCCGTGATGAGACCGATGGACCTGAGCGCGTCGTCGTTTCCGGGTATGGGATAGTCGATCAGGTCGGGATCGCAGTTCGTATCCAGGATGCTTACGATGGGGATCTCCAGGGTATTTGCCTCCGCGACGGCGATGCGTTCCTTCCGGGCGTCCACAACGAAGATCACGCCGGGCAGGTCGCGCATGTCACGGATTCCGCCCAGGACCTTCTGCAGGCGCTCGCGTTCCTTTTCCAGGCTCGCGGCTTCCTTTTTCGTGAGCGCATCCATGGTACCGTGTTCTTTCATTTTCTCGAGCTCTTCCAGTCGCTTGACGCTGGTCTGTATCGTCTGGAAGTTCGTCAACATGCCGCCGAGCCAGCGCTCCGCGACGTAGAACATGCCGCACCGCTGCGCCATTTCGATGATGATGGGCCGGGCCTGCTTCTTTGTACCCACGAAGAGGACGGACTGCCC
>JAJECR010000148.1 GCA_022821935.1 Candidatus Latescibacterota bacterium | reverse complement strand
GGCGACGCGGTACAACCCCGGTAATATAGGTCATGTGGCGTAAATGGGCAAACGCAATTGATAGGAGGCGCCGCCGGGGAGATTGGCATTCTCGATGTAAACCACTTTCAGACCGTCGATTTCGCGGCACGGCTTCCGAAGGCTCGCAGGGCCCAGTACCTGACACGGCTCCATACCCGGCCCATCCCCTCGAACCGGAGCAGTTCCCGGAAGTCGCTGTCGGCGGCTTTCCGGTAATCCAGGCTCAGCCTCCTCATCCGGATCGACTGGTAGGCACAGTCATGCATAAGGCTCGGGGCCATCGACGATCGGGTGTCGACCGCCGGACCCGACGCGCCGTCCCAGGAGTACCCGGGATACACCACGAGCCTGTTTCCGTCAAACTCGAACATGGGCAGCGGGCTCGCCTCCCGCTGCAAGCGGCTCTGCCTGTACACGGTGAAGGTCGGGTACGTATGCTCGAGCTTGAAGACGTATTTCTCCATTACGAGATACTTGTACTCCCTTTGGAACATCATCCGCCGGGCGTCGCCCTTCTTGAGTTCGACCCAGCGCCCCCGTCTGGAGATTGAACAATCCATGACCTGTGCCTCCCGCGCCATAGCGCACTTGATTTGTCGGTTGAAGGCACGAAAATACCCCGTGCCGAGGGTCGATCAGAAGTAGCACGGGGACGCTTGATGGTCCGCGGGGTGCGGGTCCGCTAAAGGGACGCGAGGGTGTTCTGACTCTGTTTTCAGTTACACCCGTGCACGTTACACGGGCAGGATGACAGTACTATACGTTTGTTTGGCATATCTGTCAAGTGGGTATTTTGAAATGTATTGTTGTTTTCTGCGCGTCAATCGTCCCGCGCCGTCCCGCGCCGAGGTCATTGGTGATACGCGTGACGCGGCTGCCCGCGGCGGCGGCCAGGGCACCGTAGTCATGCGAGGGCGCCTGATCACGGATCCGAGGAGGTGCTCGGGATTGTTTAAGCAGTTGTACCTGGTCTGGGTGACGACGTCGTTGCTTTCGGCTCCGGACCTGGTCTATATCGGGTGCGCCAGGCCGTCGTAGTAGGTCTAGACCGTCTCCGCGGGACCCAAGTAGAGGTTTGCCAGGTAGCCGTCGCCGGACTCGCCGGCCGCCATGAACGTGAGCGTGGTCGTCCCCGTCCTCGAAGGCCATGACGACGGTTTAGCCTGAGGAGGCCGAGGCGGGATGGAAGTCGGCCCTTGCGGTTACGTACCCGGACACCCTGCCCGTCTCGAGGGCGGAGGAGGGTCCGAGTTTCACGGACCGCTTCGCGGCTTTCTGCTGGTTCCAGGCGACATCGCCATCGCCGGTGACCACGTCTCTGCCGACCAGGTGGTCTAAGGCGGCACGGAAGTTTGATCCGGCCTTCGCGTGGAAGCCGGTCGTCAGGCGAATGCGGACACTGGCGCGCAGGTCCACAGTGTCGCCGGAGGCTACGACGTAGGGACCGGGGGTCTGGAGGCTGACGCCCTCCTCGAGGCGGTCGCCTGTGCCGCGGGCTAAGGTCCGGTGTCCGTCTTTCGAAAGATCCTTGTGTCCGTCCCTGGAAGGGTAGGCGATATCGGTCTGCCGGTTGGGTCTGCTCGCCTGATATGCGCTGGCGCCGCTGACGCCGCGTGAGAAGCGGTGGTCCCGCTGGGCGGTTATGCGTCCCCGGGTGTCGCTCGTCTGCACGACGCGTCTGAGGCCGTCCCTCAGGAACCTGGTCGTATGTCCGTTCGCATCGGCGACGGCGACGGCGTCCAGCGTGACGGGATCCCAGTGGTCATGACGCCGGGCTGGGCATCAGACGGCCATACGCGCAGGTTGTCGAATGAGGCGGCGGCGGTCCGGGCGCCGTTGGTCAGCTTCACGGCGTCCACGACGCCTCTTCTGGCCCTCAGGTCCCATGCGCCGGTTCTCGGATAGCGAGCGCCGTCGACCCGGGTGAACCAGCGCCGCGCAACTTACTCCAGGATCTCCCTCACTCCACCGGCGCTGCTAATTCCGCCGACGTAGACGACGCAGTTCGGTGTATTCTGTAGCGTTAAGTCGTCGGTTCGCCTGACCGTATCCAAGTGGTTCTGCATGACTCAGTTACAGATGGTTTGTATGGCAGGTTCGGACTCTTTGGACAGTCTTCGGGACCTCGGTCGACGCGAACGGATTCTATCGTCTGCTCACCCAGGCCGCTGAAGAGGGAGAATCGGACCTGGGCATGGGACTCTCCTTTCAACGCAAGAGACAACATGCCCGCAAACCGGGTCAATTCCACCTGAAGTTTGATCAAGGCCGATAAACTGATGGCAACTCAAAGACATTGGATTTTATTCGTTCAGAAGCGAGTTAGACATTTGTCACCGTTAAAGCTGAGTCCGCCGTCCTGTACACTTGAACATTCGAACGACGTGTTACCCTTATATATCAATTAGGCCCAGCAATTTCAGTAAACTCACAAAGTTAAAAATGGCAGTACCGATTAACTGTATGTACGCAAAGTGTTTTTCATTAGTAGACAGTCTTCTCCACTTTCTGAATTTACCCCAATAGCTTAGTAGTATAAGATTCATACATACGGTGCATGTGTATATGGGATCTAGATTGTACTCAAGTATCAGTTCAAGAATCGAATCGGCTGCATCATCCAGTTTTTGACTGGGGTAGGTCAGGATGTTCCATATTGATTCAAAAAAACCACTAATGTTTGTAGTAATCTCCTCAATATTCGACATCCTGTCCTTCCCCCATTCGCATTACCGATCGAATCGTGAATCGGCTGAAATGCTAATACCGACGCTTGTGGCATCAGCAGCTGCAGATGTTGCAAGCCCCACTCTATTACTCACGAACCGACCAGATGCTGGATTATAGAATAACGGACCGGAAACTGAAGAACCAGTTCTGGCAACAACCCTACCACCAATCGTCTGAACAATATGCGATCCTCCAGCACGCAAGATCGTTCTAACCGCCTGTGAGTACGCGGCTTCATATGATCCATCGAATGCAACAGCGTCCGCGGTTTTAAGGACAGAAGAGGCAATATCGGATGCCGTTCCTAACTTCAATGCTGAAGATGTAATTGCCACTGATGCAGCGCCAAGAGCCGGGTTTCTCGTTCCAACTGCCACTATGAGGCCTGTTGTTCCTGCAATCGCACCTACCGTGGACCCATCTGACAAAGCGTCGCTGATCACAATCCCAGACTTAACGCTTGTTTCAGCAACTTCCAGCGAGTATTCGGCTACGGTCTCGGCACCTTCTTGTGCTCTAGACTTTACATAACCGGGAAGGTTTGCGATCACATTTGATACCTCTATGCCACCTTCATCAAATCGGTCCTGAACGAATTGTTCAGGGTCTTCCCGGTATTCTGGCTCATGATAGTGAGTACCGTTTGTATCAATGAACTTGATCGGGTTGTTGGCCGCATAGGCATAGGGGCTCAGTGCCGGGTATTCGTCCGCATGGGATCCACTTGCAGGAACCGCAGCGACCCTGACCGGTAAGTCCGAAACGGCATGAAGTCCAGGCCGGACTCATCATCCCGCTCATGTCCGGTGAACTTGAACGGTGCGCTATCCGTGCCGCTCGAGGCCAGGACCTCGCCGTAAGGCCAGTAGTCGTAGGTGGCCGCAGCCGTGCCGTCGGATGACAGCAGCGTTCCCGTGCTTCCCAGATGATCCTCAAGGTAGTAGGAAACCGCTCCGCCCGCAATCCTGGCCAGGCGCTCGCCTGCGGCGTAGACGTAGGTGGCGGTCAGGTTTCTGGCGCCGTCATAGGTGGCCAGCACGCTGCCGCCCGCGCCCCGGACGTAGTACACGGCGTTCCCGCCGCCGGTCTTCTTCACGCGATAGCCTTCGGCGTCCAGGGTATACGCGTGGGCGCCGTATCCGGTGAGAAGGCCGCGGTGGTCGTAGGTCATGGCGGTGCCCGCCACCGAGGTGGCCGAGCCGTTGGCGTTGTACAGGTAGGTGTCGGTACTTCCGTCTACGGTGAGGCTGTCCAACTGGTTCGGTGTGGA
>JAJECR010000275.1 GCA_022821935.1 Candidatus Latescibacterota bacterium | reverse complement strand
GGGGATTGCCAGCAGTCCGTAGATCACGAGGAGGGCGATCAGGAATCCGACGCTCAGGCTCTCGATGGATTCCTGCTGGTTGCGCTGCTGTCCTTCGAGCGTGTAGGTCAGATTGGGGTATTTCGCCATCAGCGCGGGCAGGTATGAAGATGTGAGATCGTTCAGTATGTCATTGGAGTTGGCGACGGCATCGTTCACATCGGCGGTGATGGTGATGACGCGTTTCCGGTCGGTGCGGCGGATGCTGGAATAGCCCCGTCCCATCTCCGCGCGGGCCGCGAGCGAAAAAGGTACCTCGATACCGGTGGGGGTCCGAATCCGCATGTTCTCCATGTCACCCAGGGACCGCCTTTCCGATTCGGGATAACGCACCATGACGCGGACGTCGTCGCGACCCCGCTGGATCCGCTGGGCTTCCTCGCCGTAAAAGGCCTGGCGGACCTGGCGGGACAGTCCCGCCATAGTAATGCCGAGGGCCTCGCCCTCCGGGGTGACGTTCAACCTGATTTCCTGCTTCCCGGGCCGGAAATCGTCGGCCACGTCCATGACGCCCTCGTAATTGGCCACCGTCCGCTTCAGTTCGGACGTCGCCATGAGCAGGTCCTCGGGATCGGGACTGGACAGTTCGATGTTGATCGCCTCGCCCGCGTTGAACAGGGAGGAGGTGAACGAGAGTTCCACGACGTCGGGGATCGGTCCGATGAGCTCCCGCCAGCGGTTCACGATTTCCTCGCCGCTGATGTTCCGCGTCTCCGATGGGGACAGACCCAGTACGACTTCCCCGATATGGGACGACCGGTCCGACCCGATGACGCTCCCCGCGTTCTGCTGCGCCCGGGCGGCGTTCGGCTGTTCGCCGATCGCCGACATGATGTTCACTATGATCCCGTTATCGTTCGCGGGTTCATCCGGGGAGAACTCCTCGCCGAGCTGGCTCCGCAGCTGAAGGGCGCTGTCCTCGATGACCGATATGTACCGGTCGGTCACCTCCGCGGGCGTCCCCTCGGCCAGGGTCAGGTTCGCCGAGACGAATTCGTTCTCTATCGTCGGAAAAAACACGAATCGCAGGATGCCGCCGGCAACCAGCCCGATGGTAAGAATGATCGCGCCGACACCGATGGAAAGGGTGACGTACCGCCAGGCCAGGGCCTTCTTCAACAGCGGGACGTAGACGCCGTCCACGAGTCGCCGGAGGTAGTGTGCCACGGTATCCTGAAGATCATGCAGCCACCTGTCGGCGTAGAAAAGCGCGAGGTATAAGGGCCTCACGGGAAGGAATGTACGGGTCAGCGGACTGTCTCTGCGCTTCGGCTGCCCGTGCCGCAGGTGAGTCGGCAGGATGAGCAGCGATTCGACCAGGGAGAAGAGCAGCATGAGGATGATTACGATGGGAAAAACCTCGAAGAACTTCCCCATGAGCCCTTCCACGAAAAACATGGGAGAGAAGGCGACGATGGTCGTCAGGACGGCGAAAGTGATCGGCTTGGCGATTTCCTGGACGCCCATCCGCGCGGCCGTGGCGGGGTCCACGCCCCGTTCCTGGTGCGCGTAGATGTTCTCCCCGGCTATGATGGCGTCGTCCACCACGATGCCGAGCACCATGATGAAGGCAAAAAGGGAAAGCATGTTGATCGAAGCGTCCAGCAGCGGCATCATCCAGAAGGTGCCGAGAAAGCAGATGACGATGCCCAGGGCGACCCAGAACGCAAGGCGGATGCGCAGGAACAGCGCCAGGCAAAGGAAGACGAGCAGGAAGCCGATCTGGCCGTTGTTGACCATCAGGTTCAGGCGGCTTTCGAGGAGCCGCGACTGGTCCTGCCACGTGATCAGTTCCACACCGTCCGGCAGGGCGGCCTGCTTTTCCTCCACGTAACTGTGCACGGCGCCGGAAACATCCAGGATGTTCTCGTTGCCTACACGGAACACCTTGACCAGGGCGGCCGGTTCTCCGTCGAAACGGGAAAATACGTCCGTTTCGGCGAAACCGTCGACGACCCGCGCCACGTGGCTGAGGAGGAGGCGCGTGCCGTCGGACCGGGACCGCAGCACGATCCGGTCGAATTCGGAACCGACCAGGGCCTGACCCTTCGAACGAAGCAGGATCTCGCCGCCGGGGGTCTTCACCGAGCCGCCGGGCAGGTCGAGCGAGGAATTGCGCACGGCGCTGACGACCTCGGAGAACGTCAGTCCGTAACGGCGCAGCGCGGCTTCCGATACCTCTATGGAGATCTCGTACGGCCGTACGCTTGCCAGGCGCACCTGGCTGATTTCCGGCTGGGCCAGCAGCTCTTCCCGAATCTCTTCGGCAAGCCGTTTCATGGAGGACTCATCCAGGTTCCCGGCCACGGCGACGTCGATGACCTGGCGCCTGAAGAGGATCTCCTGGATCACCGGTTTTTCCGTTTCCTCGGGAAAGGTGTCGATGGCGTCCACGCGGGACTTCAGGTCATGAAGCAGCGTGCGCGCGTCGGCGCCGGGATCCACTTCGACCTGGATCCTGCCGACGCCTTCCGACGCGGTGGAGCTGAGCTTCTTTATGCCGTCCAGGTCCTGGATGGCTTCCTCCACCCGGACGCATACCGCTTCTTCGACTTCGGCCGGGGCCGCCCCGAGGTAGGGGACCGTGATCATGATGATGTCGGTCTCGAACTCAGGAAAGATCTCGACCTTGATCCGGGAGATCATCAACAGTCCACCCACGATGATCGTCATCATGAGCAGGTTGGCCGCCACGTTGTTCCGGGCGAACCAGGCCAGTACGTAGTTCATTTACCCGTGCCTTCCTCTTCCTGTACGACGGTTCCGGGCGAACTCGATTCGAGTATGCGCACTTCCATGCCTTCCACCTGGGTTTGGAGGGTGGACAGGCAGACGCTTTCGCCCGTTTCGACTCCGCTCAGGATGAACACCCGGTCCGATTCTATCCGCAGTACGTCCACATTGCGGAACCGGAGCCTGTTCTCCTCATCGATCACGGCGATCCGGTTTTCGCCATGCATGGCCGTCCGGGGCAGTACGGCCACGCCCGTATAGCTTCTTCCCAGGATCTCGGCCTCGACGAACATGCCGATGCCCAGGGGCGGCCGGTCCGGATTCGTGCCGCGGCCGTAGGGATTCTGTACCCGGGCCACCGCGTAGACCATCCGGCTCAAGGGGTCGATCTCACCTTCCATGCGGACGACCCTCCCGTCCCACCGATGCCGGCGGCCGGCAAATTCGGCGCTGATGACGACCGGAGGGCCCTCGGCCCGGACCGTCTCCCCGCGGAATTGCATGGGCGTGTCGAAGTACGCCAGTTCCTCATCGGGGATAGGCAGCCGTATTTCGGCATAGTTGATCGCGTATATGGTCGCCAGGGGTTCGCCGCGCCGGAGGAACTGCCCCACGTCCACGTTCTTCTTCCGCATCCTGCCCGCGTAAGGCGCCCGGATTTCCGTCCGTTCCAGGTTGAGCTTCGCCTGTTGAAGCGCCGCGACGGCGGCTTCGAGATTCGCGCGGGACTGGGCCAGTTGCGGTTCCCTCAGGACGAGCGGCATCGGGGCGCCCGAACCCAGTTGACGCCATTCTTCCTGGGCCAGGCGGGCTTCTTCCTGTTCGATCTGCAGCGCCGTGGCGAACCGCGCCGTATCCGCAGCGGCCCTCGTAACCGCCAGTTCCGCGTCGCGCGGGTCGAGGCGCACCAGCAGTTCGTCTTTTTCGAAGAAACCGCCCGGTACGAAAGACGGTGAAACGTAGACGACCTGCCCGTCCGTTTCCGCCGAAAGCGCGCTTTCGGTACGCGGCATCACGGCGCCCTGGGAGCGGACGGTAAGCTGAACAGTGTCCAGAACCGCAGTCGTCACGCGGACCAGGGGCGGCGGTACGACCGGCGGTTTGCTTTCCACTACGGGCCGGCTGCGCACCAGGAATACCAGGACCAGCAACGCGCCAAGGACTATGGCCAGCGGCAATAACCTCTTAACCCACTTGTTCATCCATTACTCCCGTGTTTCGCCGGTTTCCGGCGCCATTCGCTCAAAACCGCCGCCGAGCGCCAGGTAGAGGTCGACCCGGGCGTCCAGCCTCTGCCTCCGAACGGCCAGGTACTGGCCTTCGGAATCGAAGGCGCGCCGCTGGGCGTCCAGCATGGTGATCACGTCGCTGAGTCCGCTGTGGTACCGCGATTCAGCGAGTTCCCGCGCCGCCGTGGCCTGAGTGGCGGCTTCCAGCAGCGCGGCCTCCCGCTGTCTGAGCAGCGTGTCGGCCACGAGTGCTGATTCCACTTCCCCGTATGCGCGCAGGGCCTGGCCCGCGAAATTCGCCAGGACCTGGTCCCGGTTGGCTTCGGCCAGCGCCACGCCAGCCTGAAGCCGTCCGCCCTGGAAAAGGGGCTGGAGGAGGCTGGAGGCGAGACTCCATACGATGAAATCGCCGTCTAGCAGGTCGGTCAGCGAGGACGACGCCGTCCCGCCCGAACCCGTCAGCCGGATCGCCGGGTACCTCGCCTTTTTGGCGACGCCGATCCGTGCGCCCGCCGCGGCAAGCCGCCGTTCGGCGAGCATCAGGTCCGGCCGCCTCGCGACGAGATCGGCGGGCAGCCCGACCGGCACGGCGTCCGGTACAGGGGGAAGGTCTGCTCCGATCGTCATCTCAGCCGCCGGATACCTGCCCAGCAGGATCTCGAGCTGGCGGACGACCACGTCGAACTGCTGCGCCCGCTGCAGGACGACGGCCTCCGCCGCGGCCACGTTTGAGAGCGAAAGGCGCAGGTCGAGCGCGGGCCTGAGTCCCCTTTGGTACCGGTTGTCGATCCGTTCGTTGACGACCTTGAAATTGTCCCGGGTCGCCCGGGCCAGTTCGAGCTGGCGGCGGGCTTCTATGGCTGCGAACCACGCCTTGGCGGTCTGCGCCGCGACGGACGACCGCGCGCCGTAGAGGTCGGCCTCCGAGCCCTGGACGTCGGCGAGCGCGGCCGCCTTGTCGTCGCTCAGGCGCCCCCACAGGTCGATCTCCCAGTTGACGTTCGTGGACACGCCGTAATTCGTCGACGTGGTACTCAGGACCCCGCCGTTGCCGCCCGGTATGGGGAACCCGATGAAGTTCCGGCGCTGCCGCGAACGGTTGAAGTCCAGGCTGACCTGGGGAAACAGGGGGGCGCCGACGATGCGTGCCTGCGCCCGCGCGGCCTGCATGCGACCCGAGGCGGCCTTCAGGTCGTAGTTGTGCGCCAGGGCTTCTTCGACGAACCCGTCCAGCCGCGGGTCACCGAAGTCAACCCACCAATGCGCCGCGAAGCGGCCGTCCTCCGACGCTCCGGCCGTCCACTTCGAGGGGACGTCGGCGTCTATGGACGGTTGCTGGAGCTTTGGTGCCGAAGCGCAACTCAGGCACAGCGCCGCGGACAAGAGGATGGAACAACCCGATCTCAATAATACTCCCAGTCCGGCGGTGGCGCCGGTACTCTCCGGCCCACCAGCCGGTCGAACGGCGATCACGCTATGTGCGTTTGACAATCATACATGTTTTGACAATCTATACAAAGTAACCCTGTGCAGATTCGGCCGCCGTGCCTGCGCGCCTCGTGTCATTATTCACGCACCAGGCGGTCACGCACCAGGCAAGCCATATTGCACGTCCTGTGGAAAACCTCGGAATTTCAGGGGTAACGGTCAAGGTATTTCACAGGCGATACAGGCGCCAGGCGCAAACGGATCGGCCATCACCTGGCTTCCGTACTCCAGACCGCGGCACGCACCGCCAACTCAACCGGGCGTGCCGTATACGCGCCATATATCTGTTGCTATTCGCGACAAGTTACATAATATGGTTTGCGCTGAATGGAACGTGGGTCGAATCCGGTGCAAATTCCAATCAAGGGGAGCTACGCGTGGCCGGCAAACCGCTTGAGGCGCAAAATCCCTTCGTCCTTTGGTTCACCGGTTTGTCCGGGTCGGGGAAGAGCACTATAGCTGATCAGGTCTACACGGTTTTGAAAGACAGGCACGTCAAGGTCGAACGGCTGGACGGTGATGAAATCAGGGCCATCTTTCCCGATACCGGCTTCGCCCGGGAAGAACGAGTAGCCCATATCGTGCGGGTGGGATACCTCGCCGCGGTCCTCGAGCGCAACGGCGTCTGCTCGGTCGTATCCCTCGTTTCACCCTACCGGGAAGCGCGCGACCGCGTCCGGGCACTGTGCCGCCGGTTCATCGAAGTACACGTGTCCACCCCGTTGTCCGTGTGCGAATCGCGGGACGTCAAGGGACTCTACGCAAAGGCCCGCCGGGGAGAAATCCGGAGTTTTACAGGAATTGACGATCCCTACGAAGACCCGGAGCGGCCCGACCTGGTGATCGACACGTCGCGTCAGACCGTCGCGGAATCCGTGTCGGCCGCCATGGAGCACGTTTCACCTTATGTATGATTGGCAACCAAAGCATAACAACCAGGCGCACCCGTCGTGCCAGCGGGATGGCGGAAAGTTCCCTGCTCATTCCATCCCTTAGATAAGCCCGAAAAGGCGTAGACACTTCCATGCCCCAGTATGCCATATCGCACCTGATGCAGCTTGAAGCCGAGAGCATCCACGTCATGCGCGAAGTCGTCGCCGAATTCGAGCGGCCTGTGATGCTCTATTCGGTCGGCAAGGATTCCTCGGTCATGCTGCACCTCGCCCGCAAGGCCTTCTACCCCGGCCGGCTGCCGTTCCCGCTGATG
>JAJECR010000021.1 GCA_022821935.1 Candidatus Latescibacterota bacterium | reverse complement strand
AACGCCGATCACTACGCCCGGGCCAACCTGACGAAGGTCCTGGCTTGGAAGATCAGGCCCAAGCTGCTGGAAAAGGCGGCGGCCAAGGGGCTGAGTTGGCACCAGCACGTGCGCCCGCACATGGACGGCCTGACCGACGAGCTCAAAGCCACGCTCCAGGGGCTGAATGCCGACTATCCCGGGCAGACGGGGTGGCTGGTCTGGGACGAGCCGAACCGGCCGAAGATGTTCAAGGCCGCCAGGACGGTGGAGTGGCTCAGACAGACCTATCCCGATGCCCTGGTCTATTCCTGCGCCTTTCCGATGGGCGCGACGGCGGAGAGGTACTACGGAGGGCCGGTGCCCGAGGGTGGTTACAGCTACGAAGACTACCTGCGCGACTTTGCCACGATCATTGACCCGGACGTGGTGCTCTTCAACGCCTATCCCTTCATGGAGGACGGGGGGACGAAGAACCTCTTTCCCACGTTGATGACCGCACGCAAGACCGGCAAGGAGAGAGACGCGCCGTACTGGGCCTTCGTGCAGGCATACGCCGACGACAGGCGCGGCTATCGCATGCCCAGTGAATCGGACGTGCGCATGCAGGTGTTCATGCACCTGACCTGCGGGTACACGGGGATCGCGTACTTCACCTACGAGGACCAGCAGGGTCCGGCCATGATCGAGGGGGGCACCGGCCGGCGTCGGCCGATCTACTACGACGTGGCCCGGCTGAACATCGAAGTGGGCAACCTGGGCGCGGCGCTGCGCTTCCTGGAGAGCACGGCCGTGCGCTACGTGCCGCAAGGCGGCAATGATGTCCCCGACGGGGTGACTGCCTGGAAGCCGGGCGACGGGGGTGACACGATCATCAGGTCGATCACCATCGAAGGCGGCGAGCCCGCCCCGGGGAAAGACCTGCTCATCGGGTTCTTCAAGGACGACGACGGCCAGGACTACTTCATGCTGACCAACCTGTGGCACGGCATGGGCGCGCCGTCGGCCGAGCGGGCGGTGACGGTGACGTTGACGCTGGACCCGAAGGTGCGAATGATCGGCCGGCTGTCACGCGAGACGGGGCAGCCGGAAGCGTTGGCCGTCGAAGGGGGCGAGTTTCGCATCACCTTGCCCGGCGGCACGGGTGAGCTGCTGCGCTTCGGGGACGCCAGCTTCCCCGGGCTGGATCAGACTGGACGTCAACCCCGCTGACTCTCATGCCGTCTGCTCATCGACATTCACCGGTCTCCTTCCGAGGGAGCGTCCTATGCCCATGTCCAGGAGAGGCGCGTACGTTGGCTTTCTCAACGGGTTGCTGGTGCTGATGGCCTCGATCCACCCGGCCGCGCACGCACAGGTCGAGCTGGCCCATGCGGGAGAGGCCAGGGCCGTCATCGTGGCCGACGACTGGATGCCCGAATCGACCGCAGCATTCGGGCAGCTGTCCGTTTCCTCCGGGCAGGAGGAAGTCCTCCTTGCTGAGACCTTCGAAGGATCGGCTGGTCAGTCCATCGAGACCCGGGGCTGGACGAGTGTGGAAGGTGAGTATGTGGTTGCCCATGGCGGTGAGGAGGTGGGATACTCGGCTAGGGCCCGCTCCACAGGCTCTCCGGAGTTTGAGGCGGTCTCCGACAAGAAGCTGTCCCGACCGCACACGATCACCGAGGACGCGCCGTTGACCCTGGAGTATGTGCTCGCGCGGCCAGCCGACACCCGCCACGAGTCGTGGGCTTACGCTGGCGTCCATACGGAGAGTGGAGAGCGATGGTCCCATGGAATCCACGTCGCGCGGGGTGGCGCCGTTTGTTTCGAGTTCGCGGCCGAAGGGGCCGATCCCGATCGCGTACCGATCCCCGGCGAGGCGGGCCGGGTCCTGGATCTGAGATTGGAGATGCGGCCAACCACCGTCCGGTGGTACTGGCGCAACCATGGGGCTGACGAGCCATACAAGAGATGCCAGGAGGCGACGATCTCCGGCCCCGTGACGATTACCGGCGTACGCATCAGCGCGATGAATCATCTCGGCGACAGCAAACGGGATCTGGCAGGCCTTCGGCAAATGGCGGCGACGGACGACTTGAAGAAGTATCTCGACGCCGTGTCCGGGGCAGAATTCGAGATTGTGCCTCAGACGGAAGTCGCCGAGGGCATGGCGAGGATTCTCGTGGGCGACTCGCATCACGCTCGAGCCCTGGCGCCCGACGTGGATTGGGACTCCCTGGGAACAGACGACATCGTGATCAAGACCGTCGGCGGAGATCTGGTGCTGGCCGGAGGCCAACCACGCGGCACCGTGTACGCCATCTACACGTTTCTCCAGGACGCGCTCGGTTGCCGCTGGTGGGCACCTGGTGCCGTGAGCATCCCCAGCCAGACGAACCTGGCCGTGCCGGCGATGGATATTGTCTACCGACCGCCTTTCAACATGCGCGTCCATGCCGGCACCTACGGCGCAACCCACGAACCACGGGTCTGGCATCGGATGAGCTTCGACGTGAACTATGACTGGACCACCCACAGTTTCCCCAAACGGCTGCCCCCCAGCGAGCACTTCCTCGAGCATCCGGATTGGTACATGTACTGCAAGGAGGATGGCAGCGAGGATGAGAGGTACAGCTATCTCTACACCCTCAGGGCGCTGGAGAGAGAGAGCAAGACGGATCGACCGGACTCAGCGTTGATCCGCCAGTATGTGGAAGTCGCCAGGCAAACCCGGCGCCTGCCGGGCCAGCCGTGCCCGAACAGCGAGGGGGGGGAGCGGACGATTACCGCCAACGTGTTGGCCGAGTTGGAGCGCGACTATCCAGGCTGGGTGTATCCCCAGAAGATTGTCTGGGTGCTTCAGGGTGATGGGCGCAACATGTGCACCTGCGATCGCTGTGAAGCGGTGCGCCGGGAGGAAGGATCGGATTCGGCCAACTGGATGCGATTGGTCAATGCCATTGCGGAGAAGGTCGAGCGGAAGTATCCCGATGTCCTCGTCGGCATGTTCGCCTATCTGCATACCGAGGCACCGCCCCGCACGATGCGTCCGCGGAAGAACGTGTTGGTCTATCAGGCCCTGCTCGACATGAACCGGCTGGACCCGGTGCCGAGCTACGCCTTTCACCGGGAGGCGATGAAGAAGTGGGCCGACATGAGCTCGCAGGTGTTCGTCTGGGACTACGATGGCAACTTCCGCCATCACTTCCAGCCGCATCCGAATTACTTCAACATGGGTGCCAACGCCAGGTTCTTCCAGGAGATCGGGGTGGACGGCATCCTGCTCCAGGCCAGCTACGGCACCGCGGCGGACATGGGACCCATGCGCACCTGGGTGGCCGGGCAGATGATGTGGGATCCACGACAGGACCAGCGAGAGCTGATGAAGGAGTTCCTCGATGGCTATTACGGGGCGGCTGGTCCCTATTTGATGGAGTACATCGATGCCATGGTAGCCGCCGCGCACCGCCACGGTGACGATTTCTGGCTGTCATGCTTCGAGACCGATACCGCCAACTGGGCGACGCTGGAGGATCTCAATGAGGCGACGCGACTCTTCGATGAAGCGGCGGCTGCCGTAGCCGGGGACGATGTTCTGTCAGAGCGATTGTGGCTGGCTCGTTCGTCGATCGATATGGCCTGGTTGGACCGGTATGACGAGTTGCGTCAGGATGCGGAGCGGAGAGGGGTGCCGTTTGGAGGGCCGGAGAATCCAGCAGAGGTGGTGGATGGATGGGCACCCTATCGGCACGCATGGGGACAATTCAAGTTGCCGGGGCAGTTCTCGGAGTATTTCGACAGCCTGCGAGAGAGATTTCCTTCGGCAAATTGACCGAGGCTGGT
>JAJECR010000362.1 GCA_022821935.1 Candidatus Latescibacterota bacterium | reverse complement strand
TCGAGCTGACCCTTGATCTCCCTGAGGGAGCAGCCGTTCAGTCGCTCGTTCAGGAACCAGTTGGCATCGGCGAGCCGGTCCGCGGGAATATCCGCATCGAGTTCGGCGACGATGCTCCGGACCAGGCCGGAAGTGAGGGTCAGCACCAGCATTACCTTTCGGCGGGCGACCGGTATCAGTTCCACCCGTTCGAGTCTTCCGTCGTACAGCTTCGGCGCCAGTGCCACGCCGACTTCCCTGCACACCAGGCCGAGTATGTGCGCGGTGTGGCTCAACAGCTCCTGCACGCTCAGCCAGTCGTTTTCCAGTTCGAGATGGATCCGCTCCCTGTCCCGCTTGTTGATGGGACGCATGCGAAGAAGGGTATCTACGTAGTACCGGTAGCCCTTGTCCGTCGGAACGCCGCCGGCGGAGGGATGGGGCCGGGTGATGTAACCGGCGTCTTCGAGATGCACCATGGTATTACGCACCGTCGCCGGACTGACGGCGAGCGGTCCGTTGCTGGCAATCGACTTGGAGCCGACGGGCTGGCCCGTGGTTACATGGTGTTCCACCAGGTTCCGGAGAATGTCCTTGTCCCGGTCAGTCTGAAGTGTATACGCCATTTCGATCCCGCGGTCTGAATTGGAGGACGTCATACAGCCGGTTGTCGGAAGCGGCACGGCCCCGACCGACCCACGATGTTCCATGCCTGCCGAAGGCCGGCGGTCACGCGCAAAACCCGAAACTTTATTTAAGAATCGCACCCGATGATGTCAAGCGAAAAGCTGGGTGCCGAGAACGCCTTTCCCCCGGGCTCTCAACGACTTTTCCTTGACTGCGGGGGGCGCGCCGGCTATATTCCGGGATCACGTTTCCGGCTAATGAAACCCCCGCTACAATCCGTCGGTCAACCCGTTTGCCCTCCGCGGCACGCGGCGGGGAAAGACGGAGCGGGGTGCAGGCGGAAGCGCGTCGCGGCCTGATGCGGGAGTATGCCATGCTTAGTTCGAAAGTGAAGACATGGTACGTGAACATGCTGGGGCCCTTCGTCCGTACGTCCGTGCGGTTCGGGATTCATCCCAACGCGTTGACGATGCTTGGCTTCGGGATCACCCTGGTGTCCGCCTGTCTCTTCGGCCTCGGCGCTTTCAGGTGGGCGGGGCTGGTTATGTTCATCGGCGGCAGCTGCGACGTCCTTGACGGGCACCTTGCCCGGGAGACCGGAACCCGAAGCACCTTCGGGGCCCTCCTCGATTCCACGCTGGACCGCTACGCGGAGATCGCCGTATTCATCGGCATCATCGCCTTCTATCTTTTCAGCGCGGCCGATAGCGATTTGAGCGCCTACTGGGTGCTGGCGTCCGTGTTGGCCATCAGTGGTTCCCTGATGGTCAGTTACGTCCGGGCCCGGGCGGAAGGGCTCGGGCAGGAGTGTACCGTCGGACTCATGCAGCGGCCGGAACGGATCATCTGTCTCGGACTGGGCGCGCTGCTTGGGGAGACGTACCTGCCCGTAGCGCTGGTACTGATCGCCGTGGTGTCGAACATCACGGCCTTTACCCGCCTGTTCCACATCCGCAGGGCGTCCAAGGGGTGAGAGAGGTTCCGTTGAGGATTCCCGCGCGTTCGGAGATGGGGAAAACAGCCGGCGGCCGTTGACGGTCCCGGTACGAAGCACGGCAGGTTTAGGTTCTGTACGTTACAGGAGTTCGGGTCATGCGGTCACGTAACAGAAGGATCACCCTGATCGGCGTGTTGCTCATCGGCCTGCTGGGCGCCGGATGGCTGCTCAGCCAGGAACGCGTGCAGGCGGTGGGCGAACAGCAGTACGACCTGAAGCTCCTGCAACAGGTCGTGGAGCGCATCCGCGCCAAGTACGTGGACGACCTGAACGAAGGAGAAGCGATTGACGCGGCCATCCGCGGCATGCTCGCCACGTTGGATCCCTATACGGAGTTCCTGGAGAAGAAGCAGAACGACGAAATGAAGATGATGCAGATCCAGGGCAAGTACGGCGGATTGGGCATCAAGATCACCAAGCCAAGGCAGGAGGATGCCCTGGTCGTCGTCGCGCTGTTTGACGGTACGCCCGCATACGACGTCGGTTTGCAGACCGGCGACCGCATTGTCCGGATCGAAGACCAGTCCACGGCAGAAATCGACGTCTCGCAGGCGGCGGATCTCCTCCGGGGAAGTCCGGGAACTTCCGTGACGATTTCGGTCAGCAGAGAAGGCGAAGCGGCTTTTATCGACTACACCCTGACGCGGGCCATCATCACCATACCCGTGGTTCCTTACGTGGGCATGCTGGAGGGCGCGATTGGCTACATCAAGCTGAACCAGTTTACCGAAGACGCATCCAGAGAAGTGGAACGGGCGTTGAAACAGCTGGGGGAACAGGGCGCCCGGGGCTACATGCTCGATCTGCGCGGCAATCCGGGGGGATTGCTGGAACAGGCCGTGGGCGTGGCGGGAAAGTTCCTGGCAGAGGAACGTCTTGTCGTTTACACCATGGGGCGGCCCGGTACGGACCAGCGGTCCTATCACGCCACCGGTACGTTTACCCTGAAGGACGCCCCGCTGGTGGTCCTGGTCGACCGGTACAGCGCAAGCGCGTCCGAGATCGTGGCCGGAGCGATCCAGGACTGGGACCGGGGCATCGTGGCCGGCCAGCCGACCTTCGGCAAGGCCTCGGTGCAGCAGATTTTCCCCATGAACAAGGGAACGGCCCTGAAGATCACGACGGCGCGGTACTATACGCCGAGTGGGAGACTGATACAGCGAATTGACGGAAACCGCCGGGAGCCGGGCCTGTCGGATACGGCGCGCGATGATACGGACCAGGCGGACGAGGCAGGGCGGGAGACGTACGAGACGAACATAGGCCGAACCGTTTACGGCGGCGGCGGCATCACGCCTGACATCGAGTTCGCGGTGCCCGAATATCCTCCCCTGATTCAGGCCCTGAACAACCAGAGCCTGTTCATCAAGTTCGCCTCCCACTACGTGTCGGACAATCCCGACGTGGATCGGGCGGCTTTTGACGTATCGGACGCGATGATCGACGATTTCCGCCGGTTCGTCGAAGCGCGTTCCTTCGAATATACCTCCACGGCGGAACAGACGCTCAACGAACTGGAAGAGATCGTCCAGGATCGTCCGGACCGTCCGGCGTC
>JAJECR010000080.1 GCA_022821935.1 Candidatus Latescibacterota bacterium | reverse complement strand
ATCCTGTGGTTCCTCGGCCAGGGCGCAGATCCCAACGCTGTCCATCCCGCCGACAACGAAACGTCCCTTCACTGGGCGGTAAAGAGAAACTGCTCGACCGACGTGATCGGTGCGCTACTCGATGCCGGGGCGGACCCCAATGTCCGCACGTCGACCGGGAAGAGCACGGCGCTCGGGATCGTCGGCTGGACGCCTCTCGACTTCGCTCTCCGGCTCGGTCGCGGGGAGGTCGCGGAACTCCTCCGCCGCCATGGCGCGGTGCCGTCCTCCCTGTCCGAATACGATCGCTTTGTAGTCGCCTGTGCCAACAGGGACCTCGAAATCGTTGAGAATCTGAAAGGCCGCTGCCTCGCCGACCTGACCGACGATGACCGGACCCTGATCAGCCACGTAGCCCAGGTGGACAACTGGGCTACGGTGCGTCTCATGGCGGAACTGGGCTGGCCGGTCGACGCCCGGGGATGGATGGAAGCCACGCCCCTCTACTGGGCCCTGTGCAAGGGCCATCCCGAAATGGTCGATTTCCTCCTTCGGCGGGGCGCCTCCACCGATCCCATTGGCGGATATTTCCAGGATTCGGTACACGCCGTCACTTACTGCCAGTGGAATCGCGACAGGGGAAACTATCCCGCCGCGCTGGAACTGATCCTGGAACACGGTGTGGCGATTCCGGACGGGTTCTACCCCTGCGGCAATGCCGCCATGGACACGGTACTGTCGGGGTACATCGAGGACTGAGGCGAAAGCGTACGCGGCCAACTTGACAAACGCCGGGCGGAACGGTATATAGCCTGTGCTGTAACGCACGCGATTCCGACCGGCATATGAACAACACTGGCATACGAACAGCGAAGCGCACGCCCGTTACGAGGAGGTCCGGCATGGCCCGCATGGTCCACTGCGTCAAGCTCAACGAGGAACTCGAAGGACTCGACTTCGTCCCCTTTCCCAACGAGCTTGGTCAGCGCATCTATGACAACATATCCAAACAGGCCTGGCAGATGTGGATCAACTATTCGGTCATGGTGATCAACGAGTATCGCCTGAATCTCGCCACGACCGAGGGGCAGGAGGTCTACGACCGGCACCTGGAGGAATTCTTTTTCGGTGAAGGTGCCGAAATGCCGCCGGGATACCGGCCTCCTCAGTCCAAGTAGCCCCGGTCGTCACGGCAGCCGCGGGGTTTCAAGATGAATCGTGACGATGACATCCTGCTCATTTCCTGCTATGAACTGGGCCATCAGCCTTTCAGCCTGGCCTCTCCCGCCGCCCGCCTGAAATCAGACGGATACGACGTCTCCGTCGTCGACGCCGCGGTCGAACCCATTCCGGAGGATGTCGTCCGCCGCGCCGGGTTCATCGGCATCTCGGTGCCCATGCATACGGCCATGCGGGTCGGGCTGGACCTGTCGCGCCGCATCCGGAAGCTCAATCCCGGCGCCCATCTCTGTTTCTACGGACTCTACGCCACGCTTAACGCCGACTATCTCCTGTCCCACGGGGCCGACTCGGTGATTGGCGGCGAGTTTGAACAACCGCTCTGCGATCTGGTCGACAGGCTGTGTATGGTCAAAGGCGCTGGCGGGAACGCCGCGACAGACGTCTCGCCGGGTGCCGGGTCACCCGCCACTCCCCATCTTTCCCGCCAGCCCTGGAAAATCCCCGACAGAGGCAGTCTGCCCGCCCTGAAACGGTACGCCCAGCTGGACACGGGGATGGAACTGCTTCCCGCCGGTTACACCGAGACCACGCGCGGTTGCCTGCATACCTGTCTGCACTGCCCGATCACGCCCGTGTACAACGGCCGGTTTTTCGCTGTGCCCGCCGACGTGGTCCTCGCCGACGTGGACCAGCAGGTGCGCATGGGGGCCCGTCATATCACCTTCGGGGACCCGGATTTCCTGAACGGTCCCACGCACGTTCTCCGGATCCTGCGCAGGATGAGCGACGCTCACCCCGGCCTCACCTTCGATTTCACCACCAAGATCGAGCACATCCTGCAGCATGCGTCCTTTTTCTCCGAAGCCAGGGAACTGGGCGGTCTCTTCGTCGTATCGGCCGTCGAATCGGTCAGCGACCTGGTGCTGGAGCGCCTCCGGAAAGGGCACGACCGGGACGACATCGTCCGGGCGCTCGCCGTCCTGCGGGACGCGGATCTGCCCATGAGGCCCTCGCTGGTGGCCTTCACGCCGTGGACGACGCTGGACGACTACCTGGACCTGCTGGATTTCGTCGAGGTCCACGACCTGGTCGATCACATCGACCCGGTACAGTATACCATCCGGTTGCTCGTACCGCCCGGGTCGGCCCTGCTGGACGAAGCGGATACCCGGTCATGGATAGGCGGGTTGGATGAAGCCGGGTTTACCTACGCGTGGGATCATGGCGATGCGCGCATGGATCGTCTCCACGGTCAGGTTTCCCGCCTCGTGGAGGAGGCCGACGCATCGGGAGAGGAAAGGGACAACCGGTATCTCTTTCACAGGATCAGGTGCCTGGCGGCAGAAGCGGCAGGGGTCGAGGCACCCGCGGAACGGCCAACGCAGGACCTTCCGCCTGAACGTCGAAGAGTTCCCAGGCTGACCGAGGCCTGGTTCTGCTGAGCGGAACCCACGGCGAGCCGGAAAGGCTCGTTTATCTGATCCGGAATAACTTTGGTCAGGAAGTATATCCGTCTTGGGCGGGACCGCAGTGCTGAGGCCGGGCCGGCGCCCGGTATTGCACGCGGTGATCGGGCGTCTCCAGTCGGATGCCGCCCTGCTTTTTCGACGTGAGGCAGTGGTCGAGGATGCCGCAGACGGTCAGCGTCCGTTCCACCGGGATCGGTGAAACGCCGGTCTCGAACATTTCCTCGATCCTCGACACCAGGCAGGCCGAATAGGTGACCGGTGGGGTGGGCGGCAGGAAGAACTGGGTAGACTGGAGATCCGGTTCGTCCTTCAGGCGGGCGGCGAAACAGTAGTCGCCGATGGCGCCGTTGAGCATGAGCAGCGTGGTTTTCAGGCCGTCCACGTGTTCGATGAAATACGCGGCCGGCTCCTCGGCCAGACGGCGCAGCTCACCCGAACCCAGCAGGTCCTGCGTACGGCCGTCTTTTTCGGTCAGGCCCTTCGGACTGTCGCAGCGAGACAGCGCCGACTCCAGCAGCTCCTTCGAATAGCGTCCCTGTTCGCCGGCCTCCCACACTTCGTCGCCCACGATCATCTGCACCGCCCTGACCCCGGTCTCACCGCCCCTGCGCCGCTCGATCATGCACTGCATGGCCTCGAGGGCGTGGTAATCCATGGCGTCCGAACCGCCGACGCCCACCATCAGCGCTTCCTCGATTTCACATTCCAGCGGGAGTTCCAGGTCGGGCAGCCGCCAGGTGACCGGCAGGCTCGACCCGGCGAGCACGGGAAAACCGAGCCGCTTTGAATCCTCCACCATCTCCAGCCCATTGGCGAAGCTGTAAGACAGGTTCTTGTCGTTGTAGACCGGCACGGAGCGGCCGTCCTGTTCGAACACCTCTACACAGGCCTTGAACATCTCGTAACGCGGGTACTGTTTCTGCCCCTTTTCGTTGTCCGGATAGTCGCCGTGTTCGCAGATGATGAGGATGCCGTCCACCGCCAGGGAATCCCCGCCGCACCGCAGGGCTTCGGCAATGGTGGGGTAGACCTCGAAGCCGAATTCCCGGGCTCGGTCAGTGCTCTGGTCGCCTTCGGGCCGCTGGTCGACGTAGAGTGATACGACCTCCGCGTCCGGCCTGCGCCAGCGTCCGGAATGCGGATAGCCCACGAGGAAACGGTCCGCGAAATGCTGCGAGTGGGAGAGATAGGTGTAGATGGAACTGATGACGGCGAGCCGTTTGGCCATGGTTTCAATATCTCCAGAACGTGGATTGCTCGGGCGCCGGATAGGCGACGTCCAGGTGGGGCGTCTCGAGGCGCACCTGACCCTCGTGCAGGCTGTCGACCCCTGCCGCGGTAAGGCCGGACGTCAGCAGGGTCCGTTCAACCGGGTACGCGGCCTCGCCGGTAAGGAACATCTGTTCCACGTTGTTGACCTGCGGAGAGAAGAAGTTGGCCAGCGAGGTGCGCGCGGGCGGCATGGGCAGGTACATCTGCGTCGACAACGGCTCGCCGCGTCCCGCCAGGCGCGCCGCAAAATTGAAATCCTCTACCACCCCGTTGAATAGGATCATGGTGCATTTGACCCCGTCGCGATGCTCGTAAGTGTAGGCCACGGGGTCTTCCACCATCCGCTTCATTTCGTTGATATTGGGGAAGATGTTATTGAACCCGTCGCGGGAAGGCTTCAGCGTGTGGCTGCGGCAGAGCGCCGCTTCAAAGAGGTCGCGGGACCAGACTTCCTCGTGGTAGGCCTCCCAGAAAGCTTCGCCCCGCCGGGCATGGAGCCAGGATACGCCCGCCTCGCCGCCTTTGCGGCGCTCGACCATGCATTGCAGCGTCTCCAGGCCGTGGAAATCGTAGCTGTCGACCCCGCCGTAGCACACGCACACGGCCTCCTCCACCTCGGCGTTCAGCGGCATGTCGACCGAAGGCGTCCGCCACGTGACCGGCAGGCTGGAACCCGCCATGAAAGCGAATCCCAGCCGCCGGGACGTGTCGTACATCTCTTTGGCCCAGTCCCAGTTCCACGAGAGGTGCTTGTCGTTGAAAATCGGAGCGGAACGGCCGCTGTGCTCATATACCTCCACGATCTCGCGGAAAAGCTCGTAACGCGGATAGAGCCGCTGTCCCTTCTCGTTGGTGGGA
>JAJECR010000029.1 GCA_022821935.1 Candidatus Latescibacterota bacterium | reverse complement strand
TCCGCGAATTTGGCCATGAACCCATCGCTGTACTCTTCGGTATAGAAGTCCCTCCGGAAGCTCACGTAGTCGTTGTTGATGCGATTCAGCGCGTCGATCTGCGCCATGTGGACGCTGCGCGGGGAGGGTCCCCGGGTACCGGTGTTCATGTACGCGAGGTCCGGGCGGATCAGGAACTGTTTGGTCACCAGTTCCCAGAACGCTTCGTCGTCGGGCGCGGCGGCGGCGCCCGTATCGTTCAGGTCCACCGCGGCATGGGCGGTTTTCACGCCCAGCGACGCCAGCGCGGTGCCGGCCAGTGCGCCGCCGAGGAAACGGCCCAGGAAACCTCGGCGGCTGAGTGCCGCCAGCTCCTTGGGGTCTTCGAACCTTGGATCGAAGTTGAGATCGGGCGAGGAATACATGGGAGTACCTCCGGTTCGGCAGCCCGGCGCCGGGATCGTGTGCGGCGGTGCCAGGCCGATAGGATGCATCCGGTCGAAGTAGCTGAGATGCGAGGGGGAATAGTTACTTATATTATGCGCCATAAGGCAATTACAGGCAACCTGTTTTTGATCGCGCGGCGAAGAAATCACTTGACAAATTACCCCTGTTCCGTATATTTGCGCGAAGGTGCAAAGCAGTTAAAATCCCTCCCCGACAACCTGTCCGTAACCGCCGAGAACTGCCCGTGTTTTCGACGTAGTTACTTATTTTCAGGCAATTACGAAATGGTTGTCAGGGAAACCATTTCTTCCTATAAGGCAGGTGTGTCGCATGGAACGTGGCACGGTAAAGTGGTTTAATGAACGCAAGGGATTCGGATTCATCGCACGCGAGGATGGGGACGACGTGTTCGTCCACTATTCGGCGATCGTCGCGCAGGGGTTCAAGACGCTGAACGAAGGCGATGAAGTCACCTTTGACATCACGGAAGGCCCCAAGGGCCTTCAGGCCGCAAATGTAACCAAGGTATCCGGTTAGAGATACCACCAGAGTGCAGAACGCATAAAGATAGCCCGTGGACCGAGTTACGTCGTTTCACGGGCTATTTGTCTATCGGCCGATGCCGCCCCGCCGCGTGATTCGTGAAGCAGCCGGCATCGTCACCGCCCGGACACCGGGCGTTAAGGAGACATGAACATGCCCGGCAGCGAACTGCCCGTGCCGGTTACCGGCTTTACCGAGCCATGTCTGGAGTTTGACTTTCCCCGCCTGCGTATCGGATTCGCCGAATACGAGGAAGGGCCGACGGGCTGTACGGTGTTCCTCTTCGACCAGGGGGCCGTGACGGCCGTCGACGTGCGGGGCGGCATGCCCGGCGTGGTCGAGTCCGAGTACCAGTTCCATCATGCCATCTGTTTCGCAGGCGGTTCGCTGCACGGACTGGAGGCCGTTTCCGGTGTGCGGGCCGCCCTGACCGCGAAGGAAGCGCCGAGTAGTCCCCCGCCCCTTCCGCTGGTTGCCGGCGCCATCATCTTCGACTGGTTCAACCGGAAGGGGTTTGTCTACCCGGACAAGACGCTGGGCGCGGCGGCCGCGGAAGCCGCGTCCCCGGGTCGTTTCTATTACGGACGGCGCGGCGCGGGACGCTGGGCGGGCGTGGGTCAGGGCGGGGCTTTCAGGGAGATCGGAGCGACGAAGATCGCGGTGTTTACCGTGGTGAACGCCCTGGGCGATATCGTCGACCGGGAAGGCCAGGTCCGGACGCGGGATCATCGCCATCCCTATGACAGGCTGGAAGCCCGCCTTGCCAGGAGGTCGAAATCCAAGACCGACCGGGTGGGCAGGCACACCACCCTGACGCTTGTCGTGACCAACCAGAAATGGACCCAGGGCGAGTTGAACCAGATCGGCAGGCAGGTCCACGCGTCCATGGCGCGGGCGATCCAGCCCTTTCACACGACGCAGGACGGGGACGTGCTCTTTACCGCGACGACCGGCGAGGTGGAAAACAGGCGTCTGAAGAGCACGACCGATTTCGGGTTGATCGCCTCCGAACTGGCATGGGATGCCGTGCTGAACAGCCTGGGGGAATCGGCCTGAAGGCTCCTCAGGGGCAGTGGAAAATTCACGCAACGGCGTGGCCGTGTTCCAGCGCCTTCTCCACTTCGGATTCCCAGGTGCCGTCCACGCGTATCCCGTACTCGGCCACGCCGCCTGTCGCCCGTGATCCGGTGATATACGGCCGGTAATCGCGGCCGTCTTCAATGAGCTGCTTCGGCGCGTAATCCGCGTGGAGAAAGTGGAAGGCGATGCCGGCGCGGTGTTTTTCCGTTCGGTTCTGGCCGGTGCAGTGCGCGGTACCGTAGCAGAAGAACAGGGCGCCGCCCGCTTTCAGTTCGATGGTATCCGCCTGTTCCTCCGGCGGATAGCAGCGGATGTGGTGGTCGCTGTACGGGTCCCGGCTGTGCTCGTAAGCCGTTTTGTAACTGTCGGGGACCACCTGCATGGTGCCGTTGTCGACGGTCGCATCGTGCACGGCGATCCATACGGCCGTTCCCTTCAGTGGATCGCTGATCTTGAAGTAGGCGTTGTCCTGGTGCCAGTGGGTGCCCATGCCGTCCCCGCCCGGCTTGAGAAAGACCTGGTCCAGGTGGAGGATGTAGGGATCCCCGATCAACTGGGAGATGGCGGCGACCACGTCAGGTTGGAAAGGCAGGGCCCTGAACAGGTCGCTGTGCCGGTACATCGGGCATAGCTGCAGGTTGCGCAGCGTTGTGGACGCCGTTTTGCCATCGCCTTCCGTGGCGACGTTGCGCAGTGCGCCTTCCTCCATGAGTCGATCGATCTCGGCCTGGAACGCCCGGGTCTCCCGGTCCGAGAAAAACCCGGGTTTGGCCACGTAGCCATGGGACCTGAAAAAGGCGACTTCTTCGTTTGTGAGTACCATAGTGCAAAGCCCTTTGCATGGGTCCGGTCGGAATACCCCGGTTCACCTTTCACCGGGACCGGCGAGGACCTGTTCATGTGCCAGGCCGGTCCGCGGTAACGGACCGGCCTGCGGCGCCGTCTCATCAGAAACTCATGCGTGCCAACAGCCCGATTCGGTGGTCGGATGCGCCGCCGTGCCGTTCGACCCGCATACCGGAAAGTTCCACGGATGCGCCGCCGGAGCCAGCACCCGACGGGGCGAGTCTGGCGCCCAGCCGCATCTGCCGCCGGTCGTCTCCGAGAAGATGCATTTCACCGAAGGGCGTCATCAACACGCCCATGGACGGGTACCTGAGTCCGTAACCGACCTCCGCCCGGAGCGCGCGGGCATTGCGTCGACCGCTGACGGACGTACCCTCAAGCGGTCTTTCACGCCACATCATGCCCGAGTCTCCAGTTCCGGCGCCAATGCGGGGCGCGACGGACATGGAGAGACCGGTCCCGCCCGTGCCGGGACTCAGGGAGGCGACGAGGGAGACCCCGTTTTCGCTGTATCCGTCGGCAGTATGTACCGCCAGGAACCTGCCCTGTGCGTTTATGCCCACCCGGCCGCCCGACAGACGCAGGCCTCCCGTAACCTCCAGACCCCGGCCCGTCTGGCCGGCGCCGCCGTCATATCGCCCGGCGAGTTGCGCATAGGGGGTGATGATCGTTCCTCCGGCGAGCTTCGTCGAACGCGATCCCTCCAGGCCGATGCGGACCCGATGTGCGTCCGCGTTTATGTCGCCGAGTGCAGGCGATTCGCTGCCGGAGGTCGACAGACGGGCCAGTCCCGCGTCGCCCACCACGTCCAGCCCTGTGCCGCCCGTCCCCGCCAACCGGGTGCGTATGCCCACCAT
>JAJECR010000282.1 GCA_022821935.1 Candidatus Latescibacterota bacterium | reverse complement strand
TTAAATCGCCTGCCTCAAAATATCGTCCCGGCACGGTTCTGTCAATCTAAATTGCCCGGTCGACGGGTCGGCCCGGCTGGCCCGTCCGGCCGGTTGGCCGGATCCCTGAACCGCCCCGCGGCGTGTGAGACGTGCCGGCGTGCTACGAACCGAAGGCCCGCCTGCGACGCATGTAGGTCGGTACGTCCAGTCCGTTGCTGTCGACCGCGTCATCAGATGGGTCGCCAACGGCCACATCTTCCGTTTCGAACCCGTTGCGCTTGACCCGCTGGAAGGCCGGAGTTTCCAGTTCGTCAGGACGGTCGGGCTGGAATTTCAGGATGTTGCGCGTCAACATCTCGTCATGGGAACCGATGGCGTGGTCCAGTCCCGTGGCGATCACCGTTACCCGGATCCTGCCCTCCAGGCTTTCGTCGAGGACCGTGCCCATGATGATGTTGGTATGTCCCGCGGCCGCCTGTACCGTGGTCATTACCTCCTCCACTTCGAACAGGGTCATGTCCTGGCCGCCCGATATATTGAGCAGGATGTCCTTGGCGCCGTCGATTTCCATGTCCGACAGCAGCGGGTGCTTCATGGCCCGTTCCGCCGCTTCGAGCGCGCGCTTGTCTCCTTCGCCCTCGCCGGTTCCCATCAGGGCTTCGCCCTTGTTCTCCATGGTCGTCCTGATATCGGCGTAATCGACGTTGATCAGCCCGGGCTGGGTCACCAGGTCCGAAATGCCCCGCGTCGCCTGCAACAGGACCTCGTCGGCCACCTTGAGCGCGTCTTTGAAGGAGGTGTTGCGGCTTACGGCTTCCTTCAGCTTCTGGTTAGGTATGATGACTACCGTATCCACATGTTCCTTTAACGCCGCCAGTCCGGTTTCGGCGTTGGCCGCCCGCTTGGGCCCCTCGAAGGCAAAGGGCTTGGTCACGACCCCGACAGCCAGCACGCCCAGTTCCTTCGCGATCTGCGCGATCACCGGTGCGGCGCCGCTTCCCGTACCACCACCCATGCCCGCGGTAATAAAGACCATGTCGATATCTGCCAGGTGTTCCGCGATGACGTCCCGGCTCTCCTCCGCGGATTTACGTCCCACGTCAGGATTGGCACCGGCGCCCAGTCCACGGGTGATTTCCTGTCCCAGTTGAATCTTGTACTTGACATTGGAACTCGCCAGGTCCTGCGCGTCCGTGTTCGCGACGAGGAAATCAACGCCCGGAACGCCGATTTCAACCATGTGGTTGACGGCATTTTTGCCCGCGCCTCCCACGCCGATGATCTTCATTCGGGCAAACAGTCCCGGTTCTGCATCGAAGTCAAAAGTAGACATTATTGCCTCCGTTTATTGGTGTAAAGCAGCAACCTGCAATACCTGCATGATTACGACACATACTGGGGTTCTACAGCATGGCCACGATGCGACTTCTCACACGGTCCAGCCATCCTCCTTCCGTACCATTCTGCCACTCCTTTCCTGACGGATTGTCCATGGCGTAGCGCAACAGGCCCGCACTTGCCGCGTACACCGGCGCGTCCCCATCTTCAGCCAGGGCGGGACCCATCTCCGGCGCACCGATTTTCGCGGACATGCCAAAGACCTGTTCCGCCAGTTTCGCAATGCCTGGTATCTTTGCGCCGCCGCCTGTGATTACGATCCCGGTACCGACCAGGTGTTCGTACCCGCTTCTCCTGATCTCTTCCCGGGCAAGGGTCAGAAGCTCCCTGATCCGTGGTCCCGCGACGTAGGCCAGTTCTTCCCGCGTGACCTGCCGCGACGGGCGGCCGCCGACTCCGGGCACGTCGATCATTTTGTCCCTTTCCGGCCGGACATAGACCGCACTCGCGTAACGGCGCTTTATTCGTTCGGCGTCCTCGTGAGGCGTCTGGAGCCCGATGGCGATATCGTTCGTCAGGTTGACGCCGCCGGCCGGGATCGTCGACGAATGCCGGATGCTTCCTTCGTGGAACAACGCGACGTCCGTGGTTCCTCCTCCCAGGTCGAGGAGCACGACGCCCAGTTCCTTCTCATCGCCAGTGATCACCGCGTGGCTCGCGGCGATCGAATCCAGGACGAGGTCCCTGACGTGTAGTCCCGACTGCGTGATGCACTTGCGTACGTTCTGGACGGCGGGAATCGCCCCGGTAACGATGTGCACCAGCACTTCGAGCCGGACGCCGGTCATCCCGCAGGGGTCGGGGATCCCATGCTGGTCGTCCACGATGTAGTCCTGTGCGATCACGTGGAGGACCTGGCGGTCGGTCGGAATCCGCAGTGCCGTCGCGGAATCGTATGCACGGGCGACGTCCTCGCGCGTCACGCCGAGGTCTCCGTCGGACGCGATGCCCACGGCGCCCCTGCTGTTGACACTTTCGACGTGTTCGCCGGAAATACCTGCGACGACCTCGTTTACCTTGACGCCGGCCGCCTGTTCCGCCGCGGCGAGCGCCTGCGTGATTGTGCGCGTGACCTGATCCATGTTGACCACGACACCTCGCCTGATGCCCTGTGATCGACAGGTCCCCTCGCCCAGGATTTGAAGCCTGTCGTCCGTGATCTCACCGATCAGTACGACGGTCCTGGTGGTGCCTATGTCGAGGGCCGCTATAAACTCACTGCCCATGTGAAGCTCCTTTGCCGCTACGAACGCCGCTCCGGGGGCCGGACGGACACGATCGGCCGGATGATCACCTGGTCCTTGAACCGCAGGTCGATCAGCCGGGTCCTGATGGCGTCGGCTTCTAACTGGTCCACCGTTTGTTTCAGCATCTCGATCTTTCGGGGGTAATGGCCCGTCCCGAATCTTATGGCCAGACCGCCATCGACCATGTAGGCGATGGGATCATGCTGGCTGGAGACGTGCACCTCGGACAGTTCGTCGTACAGCCCCGGAGAAATCGTTCTCAGCACCCGCATCAGGTAGAGCGCGCGACTCACCTTGGGATTGACCAGCATGGCGTCCCTCAGCGTTTCGAAAGCGCGGTCCGGCTGGTCCGTTACGTTTGACACGGGGTGATTGCCAGCAGCGCCGACTGTGATTACGGGGAGGTCCGGCAGACCTTTTCCCGGCGACAGCGGGATCAACTCGGCGCGCTCGGAAATGCCATAGAGTCGGTCCAGCTGTACAAAGGCGACGGGCCGCAGTTCTTTCACCCGCACGACGATGCCATCGGGCAACCTCCTGGTCAGCGCGACGTGTTCGAACCGGCGGTCCAGCATCAGGCGCCGTTTGGTCGCCCCGAGGTCGGCCGACCAGATGTTCCGTCCCCTTTCGAGGCCGGAAACCGTGATGATATCATCTTTGTCGACGATCCTGTTCCCCATTACGACGATGGTATTCAGACTGAACGCCGGCGAGGTTTTCGTCCATTTGGACAATGCGAGGCTTCCAAGGACCAGTCCCGTCGTTACGCAGGCGGTGAGCAGGACGGTTGCGAGGCCAAGCATCAGCCGGTATATGGTCCGCTTCCTGTTCATATTCACACGACTCCCGATTTCATTACCCGCACCTCGAGTTCAAGGGCTACGCCGGTCCGCTCGAATACCCGTTCGCGAACCGCTTCGATCAACCGCAACGCGTCCGAAGCCGTGGCGCCGCCCTGGTTGACAACGAAATTGCCATGGACGTCGGACACCCTCGATCCGCCGACCTGAAGCCCCTTGCAGCCGGCCGCGTCGATCAGCCTGCCAGCCTTGTCCCCCGCCGGATTCTTAAACATGCATCCCGCGCTCTGGTCCGACGACGGCTGCGTGCGCTTTCTGTATTCGGTAAAGACCCGGATGCGTTCATACACGTTTTCCGGTTCATCCGGCGTCAGCCTGAACACGGCCCCGGTCACGATGCCGTCCGGGTCAATACCGCTTTTGCGGTAGGAAAACCCGGCCTCGGAAGCCCTGATCGTCACGACGTCACCGTGAGGCAGAATCATCTCTACGGACTCCAGTACCGCGCCAAGATCGCTGCCATGGGCACCGGCGTTGCTCCGGATGGACCCGCCGATCACGCCGGGTATCCCCGTGCAGAACTCCAGTCCGCTCAGTCCCGTCGCCGCCGCCGACCGGGCGAGCCGGGGCAGGCTTACACCGGCGCCCGCCCAGATGAATTCACCTTCCTGTCTCAAATGCCACAGCGTCCCCTCCGCCGGGATCGAACCCCGAATCTTGATGACCAGCCCCCGAAAACCTTCGTCTGCAAAGAGCACGTTGCTTCCGTTTCCCAACACCAGCCAGGGTATCTGGCGCACGTGAGCGGCAGTGACCACGGCCAGCAGTTCCGACCGGGTTTCCGGCAGAAACATCACGTCGGCCGGGCCCCCGACCCGGTAGGTCGTATGACGGTCAAGGGCTTCATCGCGCCGAAGCCGTTGGGCAGGGACCAGCCCGCTGAGGATTTCGAAGGTTTCCATGGGACTAGACCCCGCGTTCCCGCAGCAGTCCGCAGATCTGCCGCCCGACCTCGTCGATGTCCCCCGCGCCGAGTGTCAGCGCCATGTCTCCCTCCGCAAGATCGTCCACGAGGGCGGCCGCCACCCGGTCCTTGTCCGGGATATACATAACGTCCACGCCGAATTCCCGCGATGCCTGCACGATCACCTCTCCGGTAACTTCCGGCCGCGGCGTTTCCCTTGAAGGATATATGTCCGTCACGATAGTCCGGTACGCGGAGGACTGCCCCAGCACGCGACCGAATTCACGGCGCAGATGCTGCGTACGGCTGTAGAGATGGGGCTGGAATACCACGAACAGGCGCCGGGCTCCCGCGTTGGAGAGGGCGAGCAATGCCGCCTCGATTTCCACGGGATGGTGGGCGTAGTCATCTACCACCCTGATGCCGCGAATCTCGTCCAGCACTTCGAAACGCCTCTTCAGACCCCTGTATTCCGCCAGGGCGTCCAGGGCCCGATCGACGGGTATATCGAGATAATCGGCCACGGCGATCACCGCCAGGGCGTTGACCAGGTTGCACTCGCCCGGCTGAGGCAATACCAGCCGGCCGGCCGGAACGTCCCGCACGTACACGTCGGCGGCGATGCCCCAGCCCGATGATTCCACTCGGTCGGCCCGGATACAGGCGTTCCTTGAAAGCCCGTAGGTGACCAGCCGGCGCCGCATCGATGAACTGATTCTGCGCACGCCCGGGTCGTCCGCGCATACGAAAACCGGTCCGTCCACGGGCACGAGATGGGCGAAAGCGATGAAGGCTTCATCAATGGCTTCCTGCGATCCGTAGTATTCCAGGTGGTCCGCATCCACCGAAGTGATTACGGCGGTCGTCGGCGCCAGGGCGTGGAACGACCGATCGTATTCATCGGCTTCCACGACCATCCAGGGGCCGTTTCCACGACGCACGTTGGATCCGTTCTCCACCATCACCCCGCCGATCGCGGCGGTCGGGTCCAGTCCCGCTTCGGACAGTACCCTGACGATCATGGCCGACGTGGACGTCTTTCCGTGGGTGCCCGCCACGGCGATGCCCTGTGTCCCGCGCATCAGCGTGCCGAGCAGATCCGCGCGGGTTACGGCAACCTGGCCCCGCCGGCGGGCTGCCGCGAGTTCGGGATTGTCCGCCGGTATGGCGGCGGAATAGACGACCAGATCGGCCCCGGCCGCGTTGTCCGGCTCGTGGCCATGGTAGACGGAAACGCCGAGACCGCCGAGACGGTCCGTCAACGGCGTACGCCGAAGATCCGATCCGCTTACTTCGTATCCGTATTCAAGCATCAGTTCACCCAGTCCGCTCATTCCGATTCCGCCTATGCCGATGAAATGCACGCGGCGGCCTTCGATCACCGGTTCATGCCGTTCAG
>JAJECR010000165.1 GCA_022821935.1 Candidatus Latescibacterota bacterium | reverse complement strand
TTTCGGCCTATGTTGTAAGGTCATGAAGAACCTGATCCATGCCTGGCCCGCCGCGTTGCTGATTGTCGCGCTGGTTGCCGTGACCCTGGTTGAAATACGCTGGCACGCCATCGAACGGTTCGTCGGCGCCTACATGGACGCCCGCAATGATTCCCGCGACCGGTTGGATCGGTTCGTGGACCAGGAAATCCGGACCAACGAGGCGCTGGAGCACGCGAACCGGTTAATCGAACAACGCAGCCAGGTCGCGCTGGATACGGGAGTCGAACCCGGCGGATCAAGTCCCCGGTACGCTCCGGTCTCCGAAATCGTCCGGCTGGAGCGCGGGCACAAGCTGATCATGACCCGGGATCGTTTCCTCGACATCCCCGAACGGTTCACCAGGACCGGTCATTCTGCCGGCGGATCGGCGGGCCCGGCGACCACCAGTCCGTCGTACGTACCGTCTGTTTCGCGATCAGAATCGCCTGAGCAGCCGGAATCGCCTGAGCAGCCGGAATCGACTGGGCAGCCGGAATCGCAATCTTACGCACAGACGGATGCACTTGCCGATTCGCCGTCCTACTTTGAAACCGATGCCCTGGAGGACTGGTCGCGCACGGTCGTAATCCGGCCGGGGTGGATTCGCAAAGGCGAAATATACCTGGTGGACGACGACAACTATATCCTGCTCCGGATGCCGATATCGGTCGAACAGTTCAATCTCATCGATGCGTACGCGACGGCGGCTGAAGGCCGGATGCACGAAGGCATGGAGCACGTGTACGGCCCCGAGATGTTTTTCGATACGTTGCGGAGCCTGGACATGGAAATGCGGGACGAAATCATCGATCCGCTACGGTTCCGCGACCTGGAAGCCACCGCGCAGCGGATAGGGGTATCCGAGAACCAGCGGATCATCCAGATCGAACGGTTGGTGGACGGCCGGATCGACGTGGTCACCATACCGGTATCCGCTGACCTGTTCATCGACCTGTACGTGGCGCTGGGAGCGCTTTGATCCGTATGTAGCGGACGGACCGGGATACGAACATGAAATTACTTAGTTTGAGGCGGATAGTGTACGGCATATCCGGCGCGTTGCTACTCGGTGTGCTGACGGTCGCCGTCCTGTTCTTCTTCACCGTACCATCCATTCCCCGCCTGCCGGACGACCTGAACGACATCTTCGGACAGATGACCCGGATCTATGCCCACGACCAGGAGGGCAATCCGCGCCTGGTCCATACCCTGGGCGGGCACCGCCGGGTCGACCTGGAAGAGATTGCGCCGGTGTTCCGGGACGCGATCATCGCCACCGAGGACGCCGATTTCTTCAACCACCGGGGCGTGGACAAACCCGGCATCGTCCGGGCCTTTGTGACCAATCTCAGCGAAGGCCGGATCCTGGGCCAGGGCGCGAGCACGATCACCCAGCAGCTTGCGCGCCATCTCTTCTTCACCCGCGAGAAGGTATGGATACGCAAGATCCGCGAAGCCATGGCTTCGACGCAGATCGAGGCGAGGTTCAACAAGGACGAGATCCTTTCCGCCTACTGCAACAACATGTATTTCGGCGCCGATGCCTACGGCGTGGAAGAGGCGGCGCAGCGATTCTTCAGCAAGCATGCGAGCGATCTCACGCTGGGCGAATCCGCGCTGCTTGCCGGCCTGGTTCAGCGGCCGAGCGATTACAATCCCTATTATCACATGGACCGCGCCCTCAAGCGCAGGGAGACCGTGTTCCGGCGCATGATGGACAACGGGTACATCACGGAGGAGGAGGCCGCGCTGGCCCGGGAGGAAGAGCTGATGCTCATGGGAACGAGCATCGGTCCGGCCAGGGGGCCGTACTACCTGGATTACGTCGAGGACCTCCTGGTGCGGCGATTCGGCAGCAACTTGGTCTACAACGGTGGCCTCAAGGTCTACGTCGCCATGGACCCGGACCTGCAGGATCTGGCCGAGGAGGCCATCACCACCCGGATGGCTTATGTAGACTCACTGGTCGGCGATCCGGCATATGATACGGCCACGGCGGAAGAGAAGAAACGGGCGCTGGAAGCGGCGCTGGTCGCCATCGACACCCGGACCGGAGCGGTGAGGGCCCTGGCCGGGGGCCGCGACTACACGGCGAGCGAATTCAACCGGGCCGTCGAAAGCAACCGGCAGCCGGGGTCCGGATTCAAGCCCGTCGTCTACCTGGCGGCGCTGGACCGCCTCGGTTATTCCGCCAATACGGTGGTCGTGGACGAACCCGTGGCCTACACGACCGAACTGGGCGATCTCTGGGAACCGCAGAACTTCACCCGGGAGCACGAAGGTCCCGTCATCCTCAAGCGGGCCTTCATGCGGTCGATCAACGTGGTTTCCGCCAAGCTGGTAAGCGAAGTCGGACCTTCGACGGTTATCGAGTACGCCCGCCGACTGGGTATCACCAGTCCGCTTGAGCCGATACTCTCCCTGGGACTGGGCACCAACGGGGTCTCTCCGCTGGAGATGGCTTCCGCTTACTCCGTTTTCGCCACGGGCGGGATCTACCACAAGCCCTATGCCATTACCCGCGTGGAAGACTCGGAGGGCAGGTTGATCGAGGAAACCGAGCTGGAATCGCACCGCGTAATCAGCGAGCAGTCCGCGTACCTGATGCTTGACCTCCTGCGCGGGGTCATTCAGGGTGGCACGGGCGTGGGCATTCGATATCGGTACGGGTTCACCGAACCGAGTGGGGGAAAGACGGGGACTTCGAGCGAATCCAGGGACGTGTGGTTCAACGGTTTCACGAAGGATCTCGCGACTTCCGTATGGGTGGGGTACGACGATGCCCGGCCCCTCCTGTCGACCGAGGAAGACGAGGAGATTACCGGCGCTTCCGGCGCCATACCCGTCTGGGCGGCTTTCATGAAACAGGCCACGGCCCTGCAGAAACAACGAGAGGCCGAAGCGCAGGCGGCAGCGGCGGATTCGGCGTCGGGGCCGATGGCCGGCCTGTGGCCGGACGGAGATCGGGGCGGCACTGGTTTGGGCCGGGACGGGGGACAGTCGGAAGAGGGGAAGGCGAAAGCACCCCCGGCCTTCCCGATGCCGCTGGGCATCGAGACGATTCGGGTGGACATCAGGACCGGCCGGCTTTCGGAGGATCCGGAGTCCTCATTGTCCGTGACTGTTCGCGGCACGAATCCCAGGTTGAAACCGGGGACGATCACACCGGACGGGGGCAAACCGGAGGAAGCGGGATTGACGGAGCCGGTGGAGCCTGAGGAGCGGCCGGGACAGGCAGGACAGGCGGAACAGGGTGGACCGGGCGGACCAGCTGAACAATAGCCAGACTAGCGTTGGAAGATCAGTTCCCATTCCGGTTGCGGTCTATCGCTTCCCGCACCGCGGGGATCAGGAACACGTTTTCCAGGGGAAATTCGGAGAAGGCGCGGCCGAGGAGGTTGATCCGGCTGTCGGTATCAAGTCGCTTGTTGATCACGATATGATACATTCCGCGGTAACGGCACAAACCGCCGTCGCCGTCCAGCTTGCCGTAGCGGACCCTGATGGACATTCGTTCAGCCAGGTCTTCGAATTCCTGCAGTAGCGTCGTACTGTCCATGTCACACGCGGATATGAAGACAAACCGTTCAACCCGGCGGTACTGAATCGCCCGGGAAGCACGGACCGGGTTCTTTATTTGACTGCGCTTTAATGAATCGTAACATATAACGGACGCCTGGCCGGGTCAAGTCCCGATGCCCTTTCGCGGGGCCGAGGTCCTTCGATGCGGCCTGGAGAAAAGCCCTGATGCGATCCTCGATGCGCCCCCTTTTGCGCCCGGCGAAACACCGGTAACAGGGCTTGTCACGGGAGTCGGCCGGCGGCAAAAAACACTTGACATCCGGTGGTCGCATTTCGATATTTCGTGGGAAGTTTGCAGCACCGTCCTTAAGCGGAACGCGTGTTACCAGCGGGAGTAGCTCAGCGGTAGAGCATCACCTTGCCAAGGTGAGGGTCGCGGGTTCAAGCCCCGTCTCCCGCCTTCGGACGTGGCGGCATAGCCAAGTGGCTAAGGCACGGGATTGCAAATCCTCGATCGCCGGTTCGAATCCGGCTGCCGCCTTGTAGCCTTCCAATCTCCTGCCCTCCAAATTGCATTCGATCGTGGCCGTCCTTCCTGGAATCGCCCGGGATGCCGCATTAAACAAATTACTTTTTTCATGGCCGAAATAGAATGGGTACGTCGCATATACAGTGACGGCTGGCACAACGCCTTTACGGATTTCCAGCTGTTTAAAGGCCGGTACTACGTCTGCTTTCGAAACGGCCTCTCCCACGTGAGTCCGGAAGGCAAGGCCGTGGTCATCGCCAGCGACGACCTGGCCACCTGGAAACGGGCGGGCGTGCCGGTCAACACGGCGGGCGACGACCGGGACCCGCACATGGTCGCGGCCGCCGACCGGTTGTTCGTGTACGCTGGCAGCGTAACCCGTCCTGATCCCGGACTTACCGGCAACGACGTGGTCCGCGTCATTCGGACCAACTGCGTCTACAGCGAGGATGGGGAGACCTGGTCCGATCCCGTGAAGGTCTACCGGGACGGATACTGGCTCTGGGGGGTCGGCCGGGTCGATGACCAGTTCTACGGGCTGGCATACGGAAACGAACCGGAAGCCCGGGACGGGCAACCGACCGAGCTCCACCTGGTGCAGTCCGGCGACGGGCTGGACTGGAAGCTCGTGTCCGTTGTCACGAAAAACGGGAGCGAGGCCACGTTCCGCGTCGCCCCCGACGGCACGATGCGTGTGGCTATCCGCGGCGGTGATGAAAACCGTTTCACTATGGCGACCGCGATGCCGCCGTATACGGACTGGCATCTTGTAGACGCTGGCGATTCGATCCCGGCGCCCCGGCTGGTGGAAGTCGACGGCCGGGAATACGTGATTGGCCGGCAACACCTGCGCGATCCCGCCGATCGTGCGCGCATCGTCGACCGGCGCACGAGCATCTGGCGGCTGGAGGCGGACGGCGTCGTCCACGTCCTCGACCTGCCGTCGGGCGGCGACACGTCCTATGTGGGCGCAGTACAACAGGAGGACGGCGCTTTGCTGCTGAGCTACTATTCGCAGCACGAGGTCGAGACCGGCGAGAAACACTTTCTCTACCCGGCCAACATATACTTGGCGCGGGTCAGACTGTGAGCCGTGAGCTGGAGCCGTGAACTGTAAGCCGTGAATCCGAACCGGGTCCTCGATTCGCGTCCTTGAGATTAAAACAGGAGTTGCCATGGCACTGAGCGCTATTCGAGATGGCGAGAGGTTCACCGACGAGGAAACCGCGCATATCCGCCGTTGCTTTCAGCGGGACGGGTTCTACACGTTCGGAAAGCTGATGGAAGACGAGGAAGTGGAGGCCCTGCGCGCCGACTTGCAGCGCAAGTGGGACGATCCCCGCATGCACGAACCGGCGCGGGACCAGATCCGAGGCACCAGCCTGATGCGCATGTTCGAGTATTCCTACGCCTTCCGCGACCTGATCGTCCGCGAACCCTTCGCGAGCCTGGCGGAAGCGATCCTCGGCGAAGACTGCCACTGCATGTCCCAGAACGCCTTGTACACGCCGCCCAATCCCAAGGCCGAGGAGGACGGCCCCGGGGGATGGCATCTGGACGACCTAGTCCATTTCCCGCTGCCGGACGACGTGCCGCGCCACGATCCCGCCGTGCTCCCGCCCTGTTTCGTCATGCAGATCTTCACCCCGCTGACCGATGTGGAAGCAGTGCGATATGGCCCGACCCAGGTCGTCCCGGGCAGCCATTTCGCGGGACGCCAACCCCACCTGCCCCATGAACAGGACCATCCGGAATTCGACGGCCGGGGTCCCCACTCCTTCCTCGTCCGAAAGGGCGACGCCTACATGTTCAACAACCAGGTCTGGCACCGCGGTGCGCCGAACGCGTCGGACCGTACCCGGCTCATGGCCGGCGTCACCTACAGCAAGCGCTTCATCGCTCAGAAACTCTACCCCTTCATCGACTACCGCATGCCCGATCACGTGTGGGCCGAGGCTTCGCCCCGCCTGCAGCGCATGCTGGGCCGGCATAGCAAAGGAGCGTACGGCTGATGGCAGAACTGTCAACGCAGTCCGGACAGTCCGCGGAATTTGCGGGGCGCACCGCCCTGGTAACCGGCGGTTCCCGGGGGATCGGCCGTTCCACCTGCGTCATGCTGGCGGAACACGGCGCTCGGGTGGCGGTCAACTACACGACCAACGAGGACGCTGCAAAAACGACGCTTGGTATGGTAGAAGAAGCCGGCAGCGAGGGCATGATCGTGCAGGCCGACGTATCGTCCGAAGGCGATGTGGACCGGATGGCCGCGGAGGTGCGGTCGCGCCTGGGACCCGTCGACCTGCTGGTCAACAACGCGGGGATCGCGAAGAACCAGCCCCATACGGAAGTTGCCTACAAGGACTGGAAACGCATGTTCGAGGTGAACGTGGACGGGGTGTTCCTGGCGACCTGGGCGGTGAAGGACGCGATGATCGAACGGGGATTCGGCCGCATCGTCAACGTGGCGTCGCTTGCCGGCATCATCCTGAAGAAGGACATGGTCCACTACGCGACCACCAAGGCGGCGGTCATCTCCTTCACGCGGCACTGCGCCGAGGCCTTCGCGCCCCATAACGTCCGGGTGAACTGCGTGGCCCCGGGGCTGACCGATACCGACCTGGCCGGCTCGGGCAACCCGGGCATGATCGACCGGCTCATCGCCTCCACGCCCATGGGCCGCATGGCCCTGCCCGGAGAAATGGCCTCGGTGATCCGGTTCCTGCTCTCGGAGGACTCCAGCTTCGTGACGGGCCAGACGGTCGTGGCCTGTGGCGGGCGAAGCTGAGCGGTCCGTAGCCTGGGATCGCCGCGCGGCTGCTTCCTACCGGTTCTCGATCAACTGGTCCACCACGGCCGGGTCCGCCAGCGTCGTCGTATCGCCGATCTGGTCCAGCTCGTTGGTGGCGATCTTACGCAGGATGCGGCGCATGATTTTGCCGGAGCGGGTCTTTGGCAGCGCCGGCGCCCAGTGGATCACGTCAGGCGTCGCGATGGGA
>JAJECR010000238.1 GCA_022821935.1 Candidatus Latescibacterota bacterium | reverse complement strand
CCTTCGCCGGGGAAAACGGCCTGGCCATCGTTGCCGACGAGGTCTACCAGGAGAACGTCTACGACGCGGACGCCGGTTTCGTATCCTTTGCCCGGAGGCTGGGCCGAAGCGATGTTCCGCTGTTCAGCGTGCACAGCACCTCGAAAGGTTTCTACGGCGAATGCGGCCACCGGGGCGGATACCTCGAGATCAGGAACGCTCCGCGTATCGGCAACACCGGACTGTCTTTTACGGACCTCGTGCTCAAGCAGGCTTCGGTGAACATCTGTTCGAACACCGTCGGGCAGTTGATGATGTATCTGCTCGTCAGTCCCCCGCCCGAAAACGCCGAACCCTACCGCCGTTTCACGATCGAGCGGAGAAAGATCCTCGACGACCTTCACGACAAGGCGGTCATGATACGGGCGGGATTCGACCACATGGACGGCGTAGCCTGTTTCGGGCGGACCGGCGCGATGTACCTGTTTCCCCGCCTGGGCAGACTGCCGGACGGGAAGAACGACTTCGATTACTGCATGGGACTCCTGGAACAGACCGGGCTGGTCACGGTCAACGGCGAGGGATTCGGGCAGAAACCGGGCACCAGCCACCTGAGGATCGCGTTTCTGCCGCCCAGGGACGTCATCGAGGAGGTCCTTCCCAGGTGGATCGAATTCCACAACGCGTTTGTGAATTGACTGGGCCGGACAGCCCGGTAGATTTGTGCAGGAATGTTCAGGGTACTCATCCCTTCTCGGACTTTCGCCGCAACGTCTTATCCAATAGTTGATCCCGATGCTTACAGACAAAGAAAAGTGGCTTTTCGATCTGCACGGGTACCTGGTCCTTCGCCAGGTAGTCTCGCCGGAAGACCTGGAACATATGATCGCCCGGTGCGACGCGTGGCACGGGATGGACGAGGCCGAACTGCCGCCGCCGCTGTGTTCCTACGAGGACCCTGGGAAGAATCCGACGGCTGCGCGGGCCATACTTCACGCCGAGTACGCCGACCCGGTTTTCGACCGGTTGATCATGAACCTTCCGATCATGCGCGTCGTGCTCGCCCTGACCCGTGAGCGCCCCCAGCATTTGCTGTCGGCCCTCACGGTGAATCTCCCGGATAGCGACGAGATCACGCTGCACAACGGCTCTTCCGGGGCGTGGCGAAACCCGGCTAATGATTACCAGGCCGCGGACGGCGACGTGTTCGCCACCTTCATCAACGCGGCCATATCCCTCGTGGACGTACCGGACGGCGCCGGCTTCGTTTGCATACCGGGAAGCCACAAGACCTATTTCGAACGGCCCGGACACCTCAACATCCGATCCGGACCGCCGACGGTGGTCAACGTGCCCGTCAACGCCGGGGACGCCGTCGTTTTCACCGAGGCGCTCTGTCATGGCGCCCTGCCCTGGCCCTGGCGCGATCCGCCCCGGCGCACTATGTTCCAGCGGTACTGCACGTCCTACGCGTCCTGGACACCCGGTGCGGGCCCCATAGAGGAACACCGGGACCTGTTGTCGGAGGGCGTCTGCGAAATGAAACGCCAGGGCGGATTCCAAGGACCGAAGAAAGTCGTCGAGCGGCTGCTGGCGGAGCTAGGCGGACCGGGGGGACCGGGCGGACCGGGCGGGCGGGGCAGCTCAGGTGAACAGGATGGAAAGGGCGGACCGAAGCAAAGAGAAGCGGCGGGACCGAATTCCGATTCCGCCGTCCACGCGGAACAGCACGGAGACGCTTCATGAAAATCACCGACCTCAAGTGTGCCGTGATCGGGGACAATCCCGTGGTCCGGATCACCACGGACGAAGGGATTCACGGCCTGGGCGAGATCGAAAACTCCAAACCCTACATGAAACCTCATGTCCTGTTCTACCGGGATCACATCCTCGGCCAGGATCCGACGGACGTGAACCGCGTCGTCGCGAGCATACGGAGGCTGGGCAGTTTCAAGCCCTGGGGCAGCGCGGTCAGCGCCATCGAAATGGCCCTTTGGGATATCGCGGGCAAGGCGGCCGGCCTGCCCGTCTACAAGCTGCTCGGCGGGAAGATGCGGGACCGCGTCCGGGTCTACAACGGCGCCGTGCGGTTTCCCATGAAGGGCGCCACCGTGGAGGACTACGCCGAGGACATGGCCCGGATGAAGGCGGCGCCCGAGGGATTCACCATCATCAAGCAAGGCATCAGTTTCCATAGCCAGATGCCGGCGCAGGTACCCGACTTCTTCTACGGCGACTTCCAGCGCCGCGGCTTTCACGGCAATCGCGGCCCGTTGACCGAGAAGGGCCTGAAGCACCTGGTGGCCTGCATCGAGGCGATGAAGGCGGTCTTGGGGGATGAGGTCGGCCTGGCCCTCGACTGCGGCCCCGGCATGCTCGTGCCCGACGCCCTGCGCCTCGCCAAGGCCGTGGAGCACCTGCACGTGATGTGGCTCGAAGACATGATTACCGGCGACTATACGCCCTTTGTCCTGGCCGACCTCTACCGGGAGGTGAACTCGAAGACCTCCACTCCGATACACACAGGGGAACAGATCTATCTTCGCGAGAATTTCGTCGATCTCATCGAGAAACGGGCCGTGGACGTGGTGGGCCCCGACCCCGCCGACGTGGGCGGTATCGCGGAACTCAAGTGGATCGCCGAATACGCCGATCTTCACGGCGTGCTCATGGCGCCCCACGGCGTCATCGACGGCCTGATCGGCCTGGCCGCGCTGGTGCACGCCTCGGCCGCCATGCCGCCCAACTACATCGCCTTCGAATATCCCGTCGGGAACCCGGCCTGGTGGTACGACATCGTGGAGGGCCTGCCGGACCCCATCGTGAAAAACGGCTTCATCGAGGTCTGGGACAAGCCCGGCCTCGGGGTCGACCTGGTGCCGGACAAGACCGTTCCCTATCTGAAGGAAGACGACCAGGGATTCTTCGACTAGCCGCCTCGGATTCCCGGAGCGACCCATGTATGTGAGCCACCTTAAAGTCAGAAACTGGCGCAATTTTCCGCGGATCGACGTCGACCTGCAAAAGAGGCAGTTCTTGGTCGGCCCCAACGCGTCCGGAAAATCCAACCTGATGGACGTCTTCCGGTTTCTGCGGGATATCGCGAAGGTCGAGGGCGGCGGGCTGCAGAAGGCGGTCGTGGAACGGGGCGGCATGACCAAGATCCGGAATCTCGCCGCGCGCAGGGACCCGGATATCGCCATCGAAGTCCGATTCTCCGACCCGGTGAACGGACGGGAGACCTGGCGGTACGAACTGGGGCTCAAGCAGCAGGCCCGGGGAAACAGGCACACACTGATTACCTACGAACGCGCGAGCAGGGACGGGACCGCCATACTCGACAGGCCGAACGAGGACGACCAGGAAGACCTCGTGCGGCTGACGCAGACCTACCTGGAGCAGATCGCCGCCAACCGGGCCTTCCGGGATATAGCCCGGTTCTTTCAGTCCATCACCTACCATCACCTGGCGCCTCCGCTCCTTCGTCATGCGGACCTGATCGGCGGCCGGACCCTCGAGGGCGATCCATACGGGCAGGATTTCCTGGAGAAGATCGCCCGGGAACATGAGCGGACGCGCAGGGCCCGTCTGTCCCGGATCGAGCAGGTACTCAAGGTGGCCGTACCACGGCTCGAACAACTCGAATTCATACGGGACCAGGAAACGGGCCGTCCCCATCTCCAGGCCCTGTACGCCCACTGGCGGCCCAGGGCAGGCATACAGCGGGAGGACCAGTTCTCAGACGGTACGCTGCGCCTGATCGGCATGTTGTGGGCGCTTCTCGACGGCGACTCGCTCCTGATGCTGGAGGAACCCGAGCTCAGTCTGCACACGGGTATGGTCAACCGGCTTGCCGCCCTGATACAGCGCATACAGCGGAACTCCGGCAGACAGGTGCTGATCAGCACGCACAGCGCGGCGTTATTGTCCGACCCCGATATCGATCAGGAGGAAATCCTGCTTCTGAAACCCGTCCCGGAAGGGTCGGAAGCGGAGGTGACCGGAAACGTAAGGGATGCCCTTTTGCTCCTGGAGCGGGACACCTCGGAGGACCGGTCCTCCCTCGAGCGGACCCAGGCCGATAATCTCAATCAGTTGAACCTTTTCGAATGAATAGATAGTCTTCAAGAAACAAAGGCACTTCATGCAGGCCCCGGAACGGAATTTCGCCCGACACATCGCCTCCAACAGCTATCCCGGACGGGGACTGATCATCGGACGGTCGGCCGAAGACGATACCTGGCTGATGCTCTACTGGATTATGGGCAGAAGCGCCCACAGCCGAAACCGCCGGCTCGAGATCGAAGGGCCCGTATTGCGGACCGAACCGGTCGACCCCTCCAGGCTGGACGCGCCGGAGTTGATCATCTATCCGGCCATGCTCGAGCTGCCGGGGATATACATCGTTTCCAACGGCGACCAGTCGCAGACCATTTACGACGCGTTAAAAAACGGCGGCGCCTTCGACGACGCCCTGGCCACCCGGGAGCGTGAGCCCGACGCCCCGAACTACACGCCTCGGATCAGCGGCATGCTGGAACTGTCGGGGACGCCTGCCGTTACACTTAACATACTCAAGGCGAATCCGGTCGATCCCGCCCTGACCGACCGCGTGACTTACCGTCCGGCGCCGCCGCCGCCCGGACTCGGCCTTTGCCTGACAACGTACTCCGGCGACGGGGACCCGTTGCCGGGATTCTCGGGAGATCCCCTGGTCATACCCCTGGAAGGCGGGGCGGAGGAAGTTATGGGGACGTACTGGAACGCCCTCGACAGGGAAAACCGGATCGCCATCGCCGTGAAACGCGTGGCCCCGGACGGGCGCAGCGAACTCATGGCCATCAACAGGTATTAACCCTCCCTGAATCGAGGTGGTGCGGATGCGGATGCCAACAGGCGCAATTGCGATCTCTCTGGTCATATGCCTGCTTGGGGGGTGCGGTGATTCGCCGCCCTCCCGCGACGTGTGGGTGGATGCCCTGTCGGAGAAGAACACCGGGCTGGCCTACCTGTACCGGAACGATCTCAAAGGGGCGGCCGAGTCTTTTGAGACGGTGGCCCGACTAGTGCCCGGAGAGCCTCTCGGCCACGCGAACCGGGCCCTCGCGCTTCTGAAGCTTCAGGACGACGATACAGCCGGCGCGGTCATCGACCGGGCCGTGGATCTCGCGCCGGAGGATGGCGCCGTCCTTTCCATCCAGTCCGACATCGTGGCGGCCCTGGGCGACCGCGAACGCGCCTTGTCCATCCTGGCCCAGGCGATCGGCCACAACGAGTCCGACGTGGCCCTCCGATACAAGTATCTCACGGAAATGAGAAGGCTGCGTGGACCGGCGCACCGGGACGAAGACTCGCTGAGCGAATTGCAGGCCATGCTTGAGTACGAACCGGACAACCTTGCCGTGCTCGTCGAGTTGAACGATACCCTGGTTCGAATGGGCCGCCTGCAGGAAGCCTCGGCAGGATACGAACGAATGTCCCTGTTGCTCGTCCCCGTTCCGGACGAAATCCGGACCTGGCTGGACCGAACGGTGGACGCCCTGAACCGTCGTGACGCGGCGGAAGCCGGATCCAGCGCGGGCATCCTGGGCAACCTGCTCGTAGTGGACCCGGCCTATCGTTCGTCGCGGGACCGCCTGGGGGATCCTTCGCAGCAATCGCCCCCGCTCTACAATTTCCGGACGTCCCCGCCCGACCTCGCCATTGTGGCTGCGGACACCCTGGTCGATATGAGATTCGTGGACGCGGGAGAAGAACTGATCGGTGATTCGATCCAAGCGCGGGGTATATGGGCGGACCTGGCGCTGACGGACCTGGACGGGGACGGACGCGTGGACATGGTCCTGTCAGGCCCGGACGAACTGGTTGTCATGCACAACCGTTCTGAAGGCTGGGCGATGCGCGCGACCCCGTGGACCGGTGAACGGGCGCGTTCGTGGTATCGGCTGTCGACAGGCGATTTCGACAACGACGGGGACGCGGATCTGCACGCGGCCGGAACCAGGCGGTCCCGGGTGTATCACAATACCGGAGACGGAACCTACGTCCTGGCTCAGACCTTCGATTCGACCGCGTCGAATTCGCCCATGTACGTTTCGCGGGCGGATTTCGATCACGATGGCGACCTGGATATCCTGGCGTCCGACGGGAAGGCGCTTCGATTCTACCGGCATACAGAGGGCGGACTGTTCGAAGAAGCTACGGCCACGGCAGGTTTCGGAGGAACCGCTGTCACGGCCGGTGCGGCCGGCGAAATCTCCGGCGCGGAGGAGAATGACGTTTCCGGCGCTCCGGCTGCCCAGCCGATTGCGTGGGGCGATTTCGACCTGGACGGAGCCGTGGACGTGATCGCGCTGTTCGACGGCGGCGCACACCGCTTTTATAGAAACGTACGTCAGGGTAGGTGGGTGGACTGGACCGACCGCTTCGGCGGTATCCGGGGGGATGGAGCAAACGTGGTTGCCGCAGCCGATTTCAACAACGACGGCACGCTTGACCTGTTTATGGCGGGGACCGGAGGCGCCGGATGCCGGCTGTTGTGGAACGAAACGGGCAGCCGTTTCGACGGGGAGGACACATCACCGGCCTTCGACGACGCGTGTGACGGCCTCGATGTCACCACCGTACGGCCCGTAGACTTCGACAACGACGGGTTTATCGACTTGGCCCTGGCCGGCGCCGCGGCGCCGGACCGGCCAGGACTCCGGCTGATCAGAAACCTGGGGAACGGCCAGTTCGAGGAACGGGCTGACCTGCTTCCGGAGCTGCCGGCTGACGTCGGGGACGTGGAAACCGGCGACCTGGACGATGACGGCGACGTGGACCTGGTGCTGCTGTCCGAGGGCCGCGTGACCGCCCTCCGGAATGACGGCGGCAATGCAAACGGCTGGCTCGACGTACAGCTCGCCGCGGCGCTCGAAGGAAGCGGGAAGAACAATTACTACGGCATAGGCTCCACGATCGAAATCAACGCGGGAGCGCATTACCAGTCACTGCTGGTCGACGCGCCTGTCACCCACGTCGGTCTCGGCGCCCGTGGACACGCCGACGTGATCCGGGTCATCTGGAGCAACGGCGTCCCACAGAACCGGATCGATCCAGAACCCCGCACCCTGATCGTCGAACCCCAGCGGCTCAAAGGTTCGTGCCCATCCCTATACACCTGGAACGGCGACCGGTACGTATTCGTCACGCACCTGATGACGCGGAGCGCCATTGGCGCCTTGACGGAAACCGGCGCGCCGGCCTTTCCGGACGCGGCGAACGACTATGTAAAGATCCGGGGCGACCAGTTGGTCAAACAGGACGGGAAATACGTGGTCCGGGTCGTGGAGGAGCTCTGGGACGCGGTGTACATGGACAAAATGGAACTGCTGGTCGTCGATCACCCGGCAGAGACGGACATCTACGTAGATGAAAAGTACCTCCCGCCCCCCTACCCGGACCTGGAGATCCATACGGTGACCGACCCGCGGTTTCCCGTGGCGGCCCGGGACCACAACGGACACGACATCCTGCCCGCGCTCACCGCCAGGGACAGCCTCTACGTAGGTGACTATGTGCTCGGAGACTTCCAGGGCGTTCCCGAACGCCATTCGATTACACTCGACCTGGGCGATCTGAAGGACGCCAAACGGATCCACCTGTACCTCTGCGGCTGGATCATGCCCATCGAACCCAGTTCCAACCTGGCCCTGTCCCAGCGCCAGAACGCTTCGGTGGTCCCGCCGTACCTGGAGGCGCCGGACGGTGCCGGACAATGGCGGACCATCATCCCGTACACCGGCTTTCCTTCGGGGGAACACAAGACCATCTTCATCGACCTGACGGACCGTTTCCCTGCCGACGACTACCGCGTCCGGCTCACCACGAACCTGGAGTTGTACTGGAGCGAGGCCTTTTTTACAGTTGATGAACCCGAGCGCGTCCAGCAGAATGTCGCCCGTTTATCTCCCGCAGCCGCGGACCTCCATTACCGCGGATACTCCCGCGAGTACCGGGAGGCGCCCTTCGGTCCCTTCATAAGAGACTACCTGACGCTGAGCACTGAACCCCAGTGGCTGCCTTTCGAGGGATACAGGACGCGGTACGGGGACGTGACGTCCCTGTTACAGGCGTCCGACGATCGTTACATCATCTACAGTTCGGGCGAGGAAATCACGGTGTTCTTCGATGCCGCAGACCTGCCCGCCCCACCGCCTGGCTGGACGAGGGATTTCGTACTGCACACCGATGGATGGCTCAAGGAAGGTGACTTGAATACAGCGACCGCCGCCACGATCGAACCCCTGCCCTTTCACGGGATGGAAGACTATCCATACGGCATCGAATCCCATTACCCGGACAGTGCCGATCACCGGAAATACCGGGAAGATTACAACACGCGCTGGGTCTCCCAGGCGGGGTTCCGAGCAGCCGTGAAGCTACATGGCGCGGGCCGCTGAACCCGGCACAAGCGCCACCTTGATCAGGTCCCCCGGGTCGTCCACCAGTTTTTCGAAAATGCCGGGACCCTGCTCGAGGTCCCGGGAGACGACCATGGATGCGACGTCGATCTTTCCGGAGGAGATCAGTTCAAGGGAATAGGCGAAATCGAGACTTGTGTAGGCGTAGGACCCTCTGACCACAAGTTCCCTGTTCACCATGGCTACCCCATCAATGGCCATTGGGGCTTCCGCACCCAGGCCCAGCAACACGGCCTCGCCGCCCTGACGCAGCATCCGAACGGCCTGTTCCTGGGTCGCCGTGTGACCCACCGCTTCGACCGCCAGGTCCACACCCCGTCCGTCCGTCATGTCCAGTACCGCATCCACCGGGTCATCCGCGCTTACGTCAATCGCATGGGTCGCGCCCAGTGTGGAAGCCAGCGCCAGGCGGGAGGAGACCATGTCCGTCACCGCGATGCGGGTCGCCCCGATGTGCCGGGCCACCTGCAGGGCGAGAAGTCCCTGCGTACCCGCGCCGATGACGGCCACGCTTTTGATGAATCCATGCAGGCTTCGATCGAAGATATGCAACGCGTTCGACAGGGATTCAACCATGCTGCCCTCGAGATCGCCCACGTGGTCCGGCAGCATGAAGCACGATTCCGCCGGAACGGAGACGTAGTTGGCGAAGGCGCCCGGATGCTCGATGCCGATGACCGTGCGGTGCGGACAGATACTGGTGCGGCCACGGAGACACTCTTCGCACCGGCCGCAGGACAGGATCGGATTGATCGTGACCCGGTTGCCGATGGAAAGTTTATCAACACCGTGGCCGCGGTCCACGACCTCCCCGGTGAACTCGTGACCCATGATCAGCGGCGGGACGCGCTTGGCGCTCTTGCCCAGAAAGCCGTGCAGGTCCGAACCGCATATGCTCGCGGCGCCTACCTTCAGCACGACATGGCCGGGCGTGACACCCGGTTCGCTGACTTCCTGCATTTCCATCTGCCGAGTGCCCAGATACATCAAGGCCCGCATGCCATCCTCCTGTTTGCTGATGTTTCGTTTCAGTCGTCGCGTGCCGGTCAGTAGTTTCTGAACATGATCACGGGATCGATCGTGCGCGCATCCGCGAAAAGCATGGCCAGGCGGTCCAGGCCGAAGGCGATGCCGCCCGAAGGGGGCATTCCGTATTCGAGGGCCGCCAGCAGCGCTTCGTCAACACCGCCGTCGTAGCCTTCCCGCGCACGTTTCACCCGCAGGTCCTCCTCGAACCTGGCACGTTGCTCCGCCGGATCGTTCAATTCCGTGAAGGCATTGGCCAGCTCCAGCCCCCCGATGTACAGTTCGAATCGCTCCACGTACCGGCCGTTGCCCGGAACACGGCGCGCCAGCGATGGCAACCGGGCGGGATACTCGGTCAGAAAGACCGGGCGGCCGCCGGGCAGCGTTGGTTCCACGGCGAGCAGGAATACGCGATGAAACAGATCGTCCCAGCCGTCGTCCTCCCGCACCTCGAATCCCCCGCGCCGGGCCGCGGAAGCGAATCCATCGCGGGAATCGCAGTCATCCAGGTCGATTCCCGTCCGGTCCAGGAAGACGTCCCTGACCCGGTGCCGGGGCCAGGGAGGCCGAAGGTCGATCGTGGTCCCCTGGTAGGTCAGTTCGCCGGAGCCATTGAACGCCGCCGCCAGTGACGTCACGTAATCTTCCGTGGTCTTCATGACCGATCCGTAATCGGCGAAGGCCTCGTACCACTCCAGACCGGTGAATTCGGGATGGTGGGTGTCGTACCGTTCGCCGTTTCGATAGAACCGGCAGATCTGGTAGATCCGTTCGCACCCCGCCGCCAGCAGGCGCTTCATGTAGTGTTCCGGCGAGGTCTGCAGATAGAAGCGACGCGATCTCCCTTCGCCGTCTACGTAATCCGTCCTGAAGGAATGCAGCGCCGGAGTCAGATCCGGCACCGTCATGAAAGTCGGCGTGTCCACGCCGGTGTAACCATGGGATTCGAAGAAGGAACGGGTATGGGCCAGGAGCCACGCCCTGATGTCCACGGCCCCGGCCGCCGCCGGTTCGGGCGTATCACGCAGGCAGGGCGCCAGGAGCCTCATGGCGGATACGGTGCATATGTCGCCGTCCCAGGTTCCCACACACTCCACCAGGTCTCCCTCGGAAAGAACGGTCAGCATCCCGGACAGACCAGGGTCGGCCAGATCCAGATCAAGCGAGCCGGTCCAGTCCTTCAACACGCCGCTCCGGGCGTCCGGATTCAGCCGGACCAGCCTGCCTGCAAGTACGGAAACACCGGGGGCCTTGCGGGATTCCCGGACCTGGCGAACGGTATGCGACCTCTTGACCCGGGCGGGGTAGGCTTCAATGCCGTGCTGGAGCAGGTGATCGATACGAGACATCGCGGGTTTCCGGGACGACGGATGCTGCTGGACTCGCCTGGACTCGTCTGGACTCGTCTGGACTCGTGGTAAACATTAACGGTCGATACAGACAAAGGCAAGCACCACTTTGGTCTTGATTTTCGGTCCCGGCGACTGTACCATAGATGGAGCCGTTCCGGACTTCAGGACCCTGGCGCGGATCACCGCGCCTCCGGCCGCAATACATGCCCGCGACGATCTTGTGCCGGCCCTATTCAATGACCGCAATCCGTCTTACATTCCTGCGTCTGTTCCTTCTGGTCCTCTCGATGGCCGCCGCCTGCGGAACCGTCCCGGCGCCCGGTAACGGAGCACCGGAAGCCGATCCCCTCCTCTCCCGTATACAGATGCCCGAAGGCTTCAGGATCGGCATATACGCCAGGGACGTCCCCAACGCGCGGGCGATGGCCATGGGACCCGGCGGCACCCTCTTCGTGGGGTCGCGCCGTGCCGGCAACCTGTACGCCGTACGGGACAGGGACGGAGATTTCGTCGCCGACGAGGTACTGACCCTCGACAGGGGGCTCAGGATGCCAAGCGGAGTCGCTTTTCGTGATGGAGCGCTATACGTCGCCGAGGTCAGCCGGGTCCTCCGGTACGACGACATCGAAAACCGGCTCGACGATCCGCCGGATCCGGTCGTGGTCAATCGAAATTTCCCGACCGACCGCCATCACGGCTGGAAGTTCATCCGCTTCGGCCCGGACGGCAAGCTATACGTTCCCGTGGGCGCGCCGTGCAACGTCTGCGAACGCAGCGACCCGCGTTACGCGACCATCATGCGCATGAATGAGGACGGATCGGATCTGGAGGTCTACGTGAGCGGCGTGCGCAACACCGTGGGCTTCGACTGGCACCCGGAATCGGGCGAACTCTGGTTCACCGACAACGGGCGGGATCTGATGGGCAACAACATCCCGCCGGACGAGCTGAACCGCGTGACTGCAGCCGGTCAGCACTTCGGTTTCCCCTATCACCACGGCATCGATGTTCCCGATCCCGAATTCGGCGGCAAACGCCCCCTTGAAACCATGGTGGCCCCCGAGCAGGAACTCGGCCCCCATGTGGCCGCGGTAGGCATGCGGTTCTATACCGGCGACATGTTCCCGCCCGAATACCACAACCAAGTGTTCATCGCGGAGCATGGCTCCTGGAACCGGGACAACAAGATCGGCTACCGCGTCACCCTCGTGCGCCTGGAAGGCAATGAGGCGGCCGGGTACGAGGACTTCGCGGCAGGCTGGCTGGAGGACGAGGAGGTCTATGGACGACCCGCCGACGTGGAGGTCATGCCGGACGGATCTTTACTCGTATCCGACGATTACACCGGGATGATTTACCGGATCACCTACGAAAACTGACCGATAGCGACGGAAGCCACAAGTGCCCTATGCCTGATCAAATCAAGGTCCTCCCTGAAAACCTGGCCAACAAGATCGCCGCGGGCGAGGTGATCGAACGCCCCGCCTCGGTCGTCAAGGAACTGGTCGAGAACGCCATCGACGCCGGCGGCTCGCGCATTGCCGTGGAGGTCAAGGCAGGCGGCAAGCAACTCATACGGGTGATGGACAACGGCAGGGGAATGTCCCGCGAGGACGCGGTGCTGGCCTTCGAGCGTCACGCGACCAGCAAAATCGACAACGAAGACGACCTCTATCGCATCGGCACCTTCGGATTCCGGGGAGAAGCGCTGGCCAGCATCGCCTCGGTGGCCAGGGTGGATCTGACGACGAATACGGCGGAAGAGGCGGCAGGCACCCGGATCCGCATCGATGGCGGTGCGGCCCCGCGGGTGACGGACGCGGGCCGCGCAGAGGGTACGACGATCTCCGTGTCCCAACTGTTCTATAATGTACCGGCGCGCCGGAAATTCCTGCGGACAACGGGCACGGAGACGCGCCACATCGTTTCGGTGGTTTCCACCACGGCGATGGCCTATCCGGAAATCGCATTCTCGCTGACGGTAGACGGCAGGGAAAGCCTGTCGCTTCCGGCCGTCTCAAATACGTATGTCCGCGCCCAGACCGTCATGGGCAACACGCTGATGAACCAAATGATACCGGTCACTTACGATGACGAGCTTGTCAAGATACATGGTTTCATCAGCCGCCCCGACGCCACCAGGGTATCCCGCACCCACCAGTACCTGTTCATCAACCGGCGGACGGTTTCCAGCCGCGCGCTCAATCACGCCGTGTTCGAAGGGTACGGATCCATCCTCCCCCGGGAAAGGTATCCCGTGTCCATCATCTTCCTGGCCGTCGATCTCGACCAGGTGGACGTCAACGTCCATCCCGCGAAGCGCGAGATCCGGTTCTCCGATGAGTCCAGTGTGTACAAGAGGCTGCTGCAGGCCGTTCGCCTGGCGCTTCAGAACTCGGACGTGGTCCCCGTTTTCGAGACGGATACGCCCAACATATCCGATATGACGCCGGCCGCGGCGCCGGGCAACGGGAACGTGCCCGGTCCGGAGTCGACCATGGAGCGCAGAACGCAGATCGACCTGTTCGGTCCCGCGCGTCCTGGCGCCGGCGCGGCGCCGGGCGACTGGACCTATAACCCGGGCGACCCGGTACGGGAAGGCGACGACGAAACGCGGCCGGGAACGGTCCGGGAGGATACCCATGGGGAACCGGTATCGCTCTGGCAGTTGCATAACGCCTACATCTTCGCCCAGGTAAAGGACGGATTCATCCTGATCGATCAGCACGGCGCCCACGAGCGCGTGCTGTTCGAGCGGGCGTTACAAACGATGGACCGCGAATCCGCACCTTCCCAGCAGTTGTTGTTTCCGGTGACGATGGACCTTCCGGTACCGCAACTCGCCCTGGTCCAGGAACATTTAGATCTGTTCGGCAGGCTGGGCTTCAATGTGAAACTGTTCGGCGAACGGACCATAGTCGTCGACGCCGTGCCCTGCGCGGCGAATAAACAGGGCGTGGACACCCTGTTTCAGCGTATGGTCGAGAACCTGCAGGACCTCCCGGCCAGGGACCTCAAAGCGGAAGAGCGTATCGCGCGCACATTTTCCTCCCATGCGGGTATCAGGAAGGGAGATTCGCTGTCCCAGCGGGAGATGAACACGCTCGTCAACGACCTGTTCGCCACGGAAACGCCCTATGTGACGCCCGGGGGGCGGCCAATCGTGGTGCGCATGCCGCTTGAAGAGATCGAACGCCGGTTCAACAGGGTCCCGTAGGAATGCGCGCCATGAACCTGCCCATCGTCCTCGCCCACGGCATCGTCCCCTTCGACGCGCTCTACCGGCCGCTCCTCCAGGCGGGGCTGCGCAAGTTCCTGCGCCCACCCGACAAATGCGACTACTTTGGCGGGATCGCCAGTCATCTCGAAAAAAACGGCTACACCGTCTTCGCCCCCCGCGTCCCCTTCGCCGCCGGCGTGCATAAGCGCGCCCGGGCCCTGAAGCGCCGCGTCGAAGCCGTCCTCGAACGCACCGGAGCCGACCGCGTCCACATAATCGCCCACAGCATGGGCGGTCTCGACGCCCGCCACATGATCGTCGATTTCGACATGGCGGACCGCGTCGCGACACTGACGACCATCGGCACGCCGCACCTCGGCACCTCCTTCGCCGACGTCGGCCTTGCCAAGGTGGACTGGCTGATCGGCCTCACCGGCGCCTTCGGCCTCAATCTCAAGGGCTTCCGCGATCTCAGTACCAAAGCCACCGCGGCCTTCAACGAGCGTGCGCTGAACGCCGAGGCGAGTAACCCCGTCCGCTATATCACCTACGCCGCCCACCAGGGTTACGCGCGCATCTTCACCCCGTTGAAACTGCCCTGGAAAATCATCGCCGGGTGCGAAGGCGCCAACGACGGGCTGGTGCCTGTGACCTCCGCCGCCTGGACCGACAAGTTGGGATCGAAGACCGTGCGCCAGGAAGCCTTTCCCGTCCCAGCCGACCACCTCAACGAGCTGGCCTGGTGGGAGCCGTGCGAACTGCGCGCTCCCCGGCAAGCGAGAAAGCCCTTCAAGAACAAAGTCCGCGACGCCTACCTCAAAATGGTTCGCGACGCCGAACAGGGCGGTTGACCTGTCTTGAAGAGACCGTCGTCCCGGCGCCGAATTCCATCCCCGTCCTTGACACGGTAATGCCCACCCCATACTTTGAAGGAAGGAAGGCTATGTACCGGGACGAGTCGCGTCCCGGGGGATCCAGGCCGCGCGTCGGCCTTACACGTGGCGGCCTCAGGGAGCATCCTAACATGGTCGAGAGGCGGCAGGACCCGGCCAGGAACGGCATGACGCTGGAACTTACGATTCCCAGCAAGCCCGAGTTGACTGCGGAGGTGGACCGCCGCATAGAGGACCTGACCGCGCGGATAGGCTACGACCAGGGAATGCGCGGCGACATCATGATCGCCGTGAACGAAGCGGTCAAAAACGCGATACTCCACGGAAACGGGTGCGATGAGTCCAAGCAGGTCATCATCACCTGCAACTGCACTTCAACCGTGTTCCGGATCCACATCTGCGACTGTGGCGGCGGATTCGATCCCGAATCCCTCCCGGACCCGCGCAACCCTGCCAATCTGCTCAAGGAGAACGGGCGGGGCATCCTGATGATCAAGTCCCTCATGGACGAAGTGGAGTTCGACGTCTCGGAAAAAGGCACGAGCGTGACGCTGATCAAGTACGGCGACTGAGGAAATAGATGAGTTACGTCGAACTTCGAAGCGATACCATGACCCGGCCGACGCCGGCCATGCGCCGGGCCATGGCAAACGCCGAGGTCGGCGACGACTGTTTCGGCGAAGACCCATCGGTCAACCGGCTCGAAGAAGCCATGGCCGCCCTGCTCGGCAAGGAAGCGGGTCTCTTCGTCACGAGCGGCACGCAGGGCAACCAGCTGGCCGTCCGCTCGCAGACCCATCACGGCAATGACGTCATCGCGGAAAGGTACTGCCACCTGTTCAACGCGGAAGCCGGCGCACTCGGCGCGCTGTCGGGCGTGCAGGTCCGCCTGTTGACGGGTGAACGGGGTGTTTTCACGCCGGCGCAGATGGAGGAAGTGATCCAGCGGGGCGACAACGTGCATTACGGCAGGACGGCGCTGGTCGCCGTGGAGAACACCCACAACAAGTCCGCCGGATACCCGTGGCCGGTGGAAGCGCTGTCCCGGGTCAGCGATTGCGCGCGGTCTAACAACCTGCGCGTCCACATGGATGGCGCCAGGCTGTTCAACGCCTGTGCGGCGACGGGCCTGACCGCACAGACCTATACGCGGCACGTCGATACGGTATCCGTGTGCCTGTCCAAGGGCCTGGGCGCCCCGGTAGGCAGCGTGCTGGCGGGTGACCAGGCCACGATTGACGCGGCCCGGTACTATCGCAAGATGCTGGGCGGCGGCATGCGGCAGGCGGGCGTCCTGGCGGCGGCCGGCCTCTACGCCATGGAGCACAATATCTCTCGTCTCGCGGAGGACCACGTTCACGCCCAGCGCCTGGCGGAAGCGCTCGCCGACCTCGACACCGTCGAGATCGACCTGGACGAGATACACAGCAACATGATCTTCTTCCGCCTGCGGAACGGCCTGGATCCCTTCGAGGCCGTGGACCGGCTATCGGCAGAAGGGGTCAGGATGCTGGCCATGAAACCCGGTGTCATCCGTGCCGTTACCCACCTGGACGTAAGCGGCGAACAGATCGACCGGGCCATCGAAGTCTGCAGGAAGGTGCTGACCCGCGATTCCTGAGCAGCCATGGCCGCTATCCTTCAACTTCATCCCGAACATCCCCAGAAGAGGCACGTCGACCGGGTCGTCGAATCGCTGCACCGCGGCGGCGTGATCGTCTATCCGACCGACACGGTCTACGGTCTGGGCTGCGATATCTTCAACCGCAAGGCCATCAACCGTATCTACCAGATTAAACAGGCTCCCGCCGGCAAGCCGCTCAGCTTCGTCTGTTCGGATTTGAAGGACCTCGCCCGGTACGCGAAAAACATTTCCAACGCGTCCTACCGTATGATGAAACGCCTCTTGCCCGGTCCTTACACCTTCATATTGGAGGCTTCGCGAGACGTGCCGAAGTTCATGATCGGCAAGCGGCGGACGGTAGGCATCCGGGTGCCGGACAACCGCATCTGTCTCGAAATCGTACAGGCACTCGGGCGGCCCGTGCTGAGTACCAGCATCGTGGCTGCGGAGGATGGAATCGCGATGAACGACGTCGAATCCATTGCGTCCCGGTTCGGCGGCGCCGTGGACGTCATCGCGGACGGCGGCGTCATTGTGTCAACGCCATCGACGGTGGTCGATCTGACTGGGGAGGAGCCCGAGATCCTGCGGGCGAGCGCGGGCGAGGCCGATCTCTACTGAACCGGTTCCGAGGAGTCGACTGGCTTAGAACGAATAGGTCATCTCGAAGGCGAAAGTGACTATCGACTTCTCACGTTTGCCGGAACCCGGCTCCCCGAAGATCTCGTCGTCGGAGAAATCGCGGCGAAGTTCCATCAGGAAGCCCAGGCCGTCGGTCAGTGCGAAGGTCGGGGCGATGGTGAGGGCCTGCTGGGTTTCTGAGTGAATTTTCCCTTTGCCCCCTCCTCGTAGTGTGTTGGTGGTACTGGTGTTGGCATAGTCGTACCTGCCCGTTAACCCCATGACGTCGGTGAGACGGTAGTGCGCCATCACCATGTAGCCGTTCCAGTTGATATCACTGTCAGAATCCTTCGGTACTCTTTTGCTGTTGTTGTACTCCCCGCCGATGATGAGTCCAGGTGCCGGTGTCAAGGTCAGGTCGATGTCGTAAACGGTCAGGTTGCTGACCAGTTCGATGTCCGAACGATATAACGGTTCCACACGGTCGCCGCGCATGGCCGAGAAGCCGATCCCGCCCAGTTCCTCGTGGCTGTAACCGAGCCTGCCGCCGATCATCTTGTTGGTATTTGTGTCGACGTTCTGGTCCCACCCGTTCGTAAGATGAACCACCACGTCGATGCCGCCGCCGAGGTCCATGGCCAGCATGGCACCGGTCAGATTGGTGGGCAATCCATTACTGAAGATCAGCGAATGGGAGTACTGGTACATGTCCGGGGCGTCAAGGAGTTCGAACCCGATGGGCGCGTTGAATTTGCCGAAAGTCAGCGTCGGATAGCTCCCCTTCCCGCGGCCCAGGCCGAGACCCAGGGTCACGTACCCCTGCTCGGCATCGAGCGTGAAGCCGCCCTCACCGTCGCTGACCCATTCCAGGTCCGCGCGCAACGAGCCGATTCCGCCCAGGTTCCTCGAAAGATCGATCTCCACCTGGTCGAGGCCGAAGGTATTCGAATCGTCGAAGTTGGAGTAGGTGTAGCTGGCGTCTACGAACCCCGAGATTTCGACCAGGCCGGAAACAGCCGAGTCTCCGTTCTCCTGCGCGGCGGCCGGAAAGGCTGCAAGCACGAGGACAGCCGGCCATACAGCGAATCTGCGCAACAAAAAGGAACCCATTTACTCGCTCCCATAATGTGATGGCAATACTTGCGGATCAGTTTCGACTCAGAACGAGTAGGTCATCTCGAAGGCGAAATTGACCATCGATTTTTCCGACTTTCCCGTTTCCGGATTCTCGAAGATCTCGTCGTCCGAGAAATCCCTCCGCAGTTCCATCAGGAAACCCAGGCCGTCGGTCAACGCGAAGGTCGGCGCTATGGTGAGGGCCTGCTGGGTTACTTCCGAGTTGCCCGGCGGATGATCCTGCGCACCGCTGCGACGTGCCGCGCTACGCGATGTTTCCCAGGTGAAGCGGTCGTACCTGCCTGTCAGTCCCATGACATCGGTAAGACTGTAATGCGCCATCACCATGTAGCCGTTCCAGCTGTTTTCAACATTAATCTCGTCCAGTTCTGTCTTGCCGTAGTTGTACTCCCCGCCTATGAGGAGTTTCGGCGCCGGCGTCAGGGTCAGATCGACGTCGTAGACGGTCAGATTGCCGACCAGCCCCTTTTCGTCGCCGCGCATGGCCGAGAACCCGATACCGCCCATTTCTTCGTGGCTGTAACCGAGTCTTCCGCCGATCATCTTGTCGGTGTTCGCGTCGACGTTCTGGTCCCATCCGTTCGAAAGATGAACCACCACGTCGACTCCGTTGCCCAGGTCCATGGACAGCATGGCTCCGGTCAGGTTGGTGGGCAGCCCGTTATCGAAGACCAGCGCGTGGGAAAACTGGTACATGTCCGGGGCGTCCAGGAGTTCGAACCCGATGGGCGCGTTGAACTTCCCGAAGGTCAGGGTCGGGTAGTTCCCATCTCCCCGGCCCATTCCGAGATCCAGAGTCACGTATCCCTGCTCCGCGTCGAGCGTGAACCCGCCCTCACCGTCGCTGACCCATTCCAGGTC
>JAJECR010000316.1 GCA_022821935.1 Candidatus Latescibacterota bacterium | reverse complement strand
GTATCTCAACAACGTTACTTCTCGCAACGTCTCCGGCAGCGCTTCCACCGCCTCGCGGACCCTGTCGCCCATGTCTTCGCGCGAGACCTGGTCCAGGGGGCTTTCCCCGGAGGCCTGTATGTCGTCCTCCAGCGGTACAAGCCGTTGGTTCTGGCTTCGCCGGTACCGGTAGCATTGCCACTGCACAATGCGTCGCAGCCAGGCCGGAAACGAGTCCGGTTCGCGTAGCGACCTTATGTTCTGCCAGGCGGCGACAAACCCTTCCTGCGTGGCGTCCTCCGCCAGGTGGCGTTCGCCCAGGAGGCTTAACGCGTATCCGAAGGCCATGTCCTGAAAGTAAACCACCAGTTTGCCGAAAGCGAGACCGCGGTCCGAATCGGGAACCGTAACGTCCGCGGAAGTCTGAATAAACTGTCTGAGTTCGTTGGTCATCTCTGGCCGCTATGATCATTTATGTATTTTAATGCTTCAGTCCATTCGTTATTACATTAGTATCAATCTGCCCGCCAGGCGTTACAAGCTCCCGCAAAGGAAATGTGCTATGAAAAACCTGAAAGTGAATGCACTCAGGACTTTCGTCCCGGCGAAGGACCACGAAGTCTCGACGAGGTTCTACCAAGACCTCGGGTTCGAGGTAGCCTGGTCCGGTCACGAGGTGAACGAGATGCGCATCGAGGGATTCAGTTTTTTCCTTCAGAACTACTATCAAAAGGAATGGGCGGACAACTTCATGGTTCAGCTGAAAGTGGCGGACCTGGACGCGTGGTGGGCGCACATCGTGGAAAAGGACCTCTTGGCACGATACGATGGCGTCCGTGCCAAAGCGCCGGAGGACTACCCGTGGGGACTCCGTGAAATCCACCTGATTGATCCGGCAGGGGTGCTCTGGCACATCGCCCAGGATCCGGCCTGACTTATTAATCCCAAGCGGATCAGGTTCCGCCGGAGCCGTAATCCGCCAGGAGGTACTGCACAGCCAGGTTCGTAAAGTCACCCCATCGGGCCGCGAAGTCCCGAATCTGCTCTTCGGATACGCGTTCTCCGTCGAAGTAATGCCGCTCGATGGAGCGTTTGACCGCCAGATCGCCCGCGGCTACGACATGTCCTCTGCCGAGGTAACGGGCAAGAAACCAATCTGCCGTCCACCGTCCGATTCCCACCAGGCCCGTGAGTTGCTCCCGGACCGAGGCGTCGTCCAGTTCGTTCAGTCCGTACAGATCGATTTCTCCAGACCTGACGACCCGGGCCAGGTTCAGGATGTACCGTTCCTTTTGTCTCGAGAACTGCATCGGAACCAGGTCGCCCGCGTTCAGCTCCGCCAGCTTCCCGGGCGTCGGGAAGGCGTATTGCTTTTCACCGTCGAATTCCAGCGGTTCTCCGTACCCGGCCACCAGCCTGCCGCGTACCGTGTAGGCGAACCCCAGGTTGATCTGCTGGGCCGTAATGGATGAGACGAGCATTTCAAAGGGGTCTACTTGCAGGTTGGGACGAAGGCCGTGATGGGCACCGGCCGCCGCGGCCAGCACCGGGTCTTCAGACGCGAAAGTGTAGAACGCCTGCAAGGGAGCGGCCAGACCCAAGATCTTTTTCGCCGCGCCCATCGCAGCGTCAATCACCGAAGGGTCCGGATCGCCCGCCGCATCCTTCGACTTCAGGCGCATGTCGATCCCGTCTCCGGATTGGTACAGCGCGATCAGGCAGGACCCTTTCGAAGTACGAATCACCTTGCTGAAGATACCGTCCTCGAACCGGTTGGCCAGATCGCTGCCATAGCGCCGGTACCGGTCGAGCGTGGCTTCGAAGTCGATGATCGTGTCTTTGTCCGCTACAGTCAATACCACGGTCATGAATGCCTGGCTTGTCTCTGTTCGGCGAAACCGGCGCGGAGGTCCGGCTGCCGATCCGCGCCTGGTCCGCGGATAGCCTGATCTGCGCCCAGCCCGTGAATGGCCCGATCAGGCATCCAGGGGCTTCCAGAGTCCGACGAAAGTACCCTCGTTGTCCGCTATCCAGGCAAAATAGCCCATGCCCGGCACCTCGGTGGGAGGCACTATGGAAGATCCCCCTAGTTCCTCGGCCTTCGCGACGTATGCGTCGAGGTCGTCGACCTCCACGTAGACCAAGGTGTAGTTGTGGGGCTCGTGGCCGAGGGCCGAAATATGACCGCCGATACCCGTTTCGTCCTCCTCCGGAATGATCATGGAGGCGTGCTCATGGGACTCCATTTTCCACCCGAACAGACTGCTGTAGAAGGCCTGGGTTTCTTCGCGGTTCTTGCATCCAATCTCGAAATGCACGACGGGGTTCGCCATGGTGTTTCTCTCCCTTATGGTGTTGCGTGGTTAAGCGGCCGCGAACTACTGGTGCCGCCTGGATTAAAGGCTGCGAGCCATCAATGCCGCATGGTCCAGCGCTTCGAACTACCTGTTTCACATGATATTTCGGCTGCGAACTACTTCCTGTACCTGTCATGCAGCCCGTGTCCCGCGAGGATCATGGGCATGATTTTCTCCAGGCGCCTGATCCGGGTCTCCGCGCGCTTTGCCTCGGAGATGTACTCGGCGTACTCGCGCCGCTTCCCGGGGGAGAGCGCCTCGAATCGCTCCCCGGCGTCACCGTTTTCCGCCAACGCGCTGGCGAGTTCATCCGGAACTTCCACCGGTTTTTCCCTTTGCGGTTTGATCTCACGTCCCTTCTTCTGGTTATCGATCGCCTCATCCACGTAGGCGCGCAACCAGTCTTCGTTTATTTCATTCACTGACTGAAACCGCCACTGCCGCATGGCCTTTGTCTTGCCTTCCTGCGCGTTGACCAGCACGCCGTGCTCGTCGCGAAGCAGTGCGCCCTGGAAGAACCAGACGCTGACGAAGTCCTTGAACGCGCCGATACTAGCCACGTTTTTGCCCCCATAGGTATAGCAAGGGATACCCCACTTGACGGTCTCTTCGACCTCGGATTCTTTCAGGACGGCACGCAGCCGCTCCAGCAAGGGTCTCCATGCTTCATGGCCATCCAGGTAATCCACAACCGTCTTGTATCTTTGCACGATCAGTCCTTTCTGCTTCTTCAGTATATCCGCCTATCGTGGCTTGGTTCTTCCGTCTTTCCGTCTAACCGCCTGTCACGATGTTTCGGTCGGATCAGCCTCGTATCGCGTGGTTTACATGGCGTTACCGAAGAGGTTGAGCCGGCCGGACACGGCGGCTTCCGCGTCCAGGTCGTACACCTGGGCGACGGTCTTGACGATGGGCCGGATCTGTTTATCAATGTAATGGGCGTAGTCAATGGGGGATGTGCGCTGATCTTCCGGCTGAGGCCCGTCCCGCGTGACCACGTATCGA
>JAJECR010000274.1 GCA_022821935.1 Candidatus Latescibacterota bacterium | reverse complement strand
GCGCAATCTGATTCTACTGCCGCGAATCTGATTCACCTCCCGCGCAATCTTATTCTTCGCAACAGAGATCGTTTGAAGCGAACAGACGGGCGTGATCCCGTTCAATCACGTACGGCGTGACCCGTTCATTCACGTAAACATTTCACGTTCACTCCGGGTGGAAGTATCGATACACCCTCCGCGCCGCTTCTTTGCCCAATCCCTTTACCTCGGTCAGTTCCTCCTCGGTGCACTTTCTGATCCTGTCCACCGATCCGAGCGCCATAATCAGCTGCTGCTTGCGCTTCGGTCCGACGCCGGGGATGTTGTCCAGTTCGGACCGGATCATGCGGCTTCCCCGCTGCTGCCGGTGAAAGGTGACGGCGAACCGGTGGGCTTCGTCCCTGGCCTGCATCAGCATTTTCAGGGCCGGCGAAGATCGCGGGATGACGATCGGTTCGGACTGTCCCGGTCGGAACACTTCCTCCAGTCTCTTCGCCAGGCCGATGACGGGCAGGTCGACCAGGCCAAGCTCGTTCATGACCTGCCGGACGCTGGACAACTGGCCCTTCCCTCCGTCGATGAGCACGAGATCGGGAAGGGGTTTGCTCTCGTCGAGCAGGCGCCGATAGCGGCGGCCGACCACTTCCTGCATCATGGCGAAATCATTGGGGCCGATCACGTCTTTGACCTTGAACTTCCGGTAGTCCGTCTTGCGGGGCCGTCCGTCCACGAAGCAGACCATGGAGGCCACCGGATCCGAGCCCTGTATGTTGGATATGTCGAAAGTTTCGATGCGTCTCGGCGGCACGGCAAGCCCGAGGACTTCCTGCAGCGAGGCAACCGAGGCGGGCATGCTACGGCGGACCCTGGCTTCGGCCCGTTTCAGCGCGTGGGTATTCAACTGCAGCTCCGCGTTCTGGACGGCCAGCCGGACCATGGCCGCCTTGTCGCCGCGCCGGGGCACGGCGACGTTCACTTTCGAACCGCGCTTCCGGGCCGTCCATTCCCTGAACGCTTCGATGCCCGCCGGTTCGCCGGTGAGGAGGATCTCGTCGGGCCACAGTTGCGCGGCGAGGTAGTACTGGGTCAGAAAGGCCCCCAGCGTCTCCGGTTCCGTGGCCTCCTCGGGCGCCGTCAGGAAGAAGTGCTCCTTGCCCAGCAGCTTGCCCTCCCTTACCTGGAGAACCGCCCCGCACACATCGTTTCCGTTTCGTGCGAGTCCAATGATGTCGCGGTCCACTTCTCTGCTGGTAAAGGCCCGCTGGCGGACCGTCGTGTTCTCGATGGCGACGATCTGGTCGCGTATGCGTCCCGCCAGCTCGAACTGCAGATGCTCCGAGGCCTGCGCCATGCGTTCCTTCAGTTGCTTCAGCAGATCTTTCGTCTTGCCTGAGAGAAACTGGCACACCTGATCGATGATCTCGCCGTAGCCTTCCTCATCGATATGGCCCTTGCACGGCCCGGGGCAGCGGTCTATGTAGTAGTCGAGGCAAGGCCGGTCCATGGACGGCCAGGCCCCTGCGCTCGGGCAGGTGCGCAGCGGGAACACTTTACGGACCAGGTCGATGGTCCTCCGCATGGACTTCACGTTGGTGTAAGGTCCGAAGTATCGGGCCCCGTCCTGCCTGACATTGCGCGTGACGACGACCCGGGGGAAGGCCTCGTTGGTCAACATGATGAAGGGAAAGGACTTGTCGTCGCGCAGCATCACGTTGTACCGGGGCCTGTGCTCCTTGATGAGATGGTCTTCGAGGAGGAGCGCGTCGGCTTCCGATTCGGTGGCCACGTAGTCGAAGTCGTGGATCCGGCTGGCCAGGGCGACGGCCTTCGGCTCCGTGCGGCGGTTTTTCTGGAAATACGAACGGATCCGCTGGCGCAGCGCGCGGGTCTTGCCCACGTAGATGATGCGTGACCGGGCGTCTTTCATCAGGTACACGCCCGGTTTGCCCGGCAGCGCCTTGAGCTTCTCTTCTATTTCCGTTCGTTGAACAGCCATGGGTAGGCTCGCCTGCTCTCTGGATTCCGCGTGGATGACCGGCACGGGCGATCAGGCCCGAACAGTCAATTTAACCTTGACATTCGGGAACCCGCCAGATAATATGGTGCTGGTTTTATGCGAACCGTTCAACGGACCGCGATTGGCCAGAACGCGCCATGCGGTGTTTCAGTGATCCAGAGCATAAAGGGAGCAAAAGTTGCCGACCCTCGTTTCATCCAAAAAGCGTCTGCGCCAGGAAAGCGTCCGTCAGCGGCGCAACGCCACGGTCAAATCCGCCCTTCGAACCGCCATCAAACGCCTGCGCGAGAATACGGACGCCGACGCGGCGTCCGGGCTCCTGAGCCAGGCCCATTCCAGGTTGGATAAAGCCGTAAAGCGCGGTGTGATGCACCGGCGGACCGCCGCCCGTATCAAGTCCAGGCTGGCGAAGCAGGGCAACTGAGCCTGTTTCCGGTACTGGCCGCACGTGGCCGCGCCTGGCCGCACGTGGCCATGCCGGCCTGACGCACCTGGCCGTACCTGACGCACCTGGCCTGACGCGTCACAGCCTGCTATTCCGCCTGTCCGGCCTGCAAGGCCATCTGCCGGTTTTCCTCTGATTCCACGTAATCCAAAGCTGCCTGTACCAGTCCCCTGAACAAGGGATGGGGCCTGTATGGACGGCTGGTCAACTCGGGGTGGAACTGGGTTCCTACGAAGAAGGGATGCGTGGGGATTTCCAGGATCTGCATGATCTGCTCATCGGGTGTCATGCCGGAGAACACCATGCCCTTGTGCTCGATGAGTTCCCTGTACTGGTTGTTGAACTCGTACCGGTGGCGGAATCGTTCCATGGCTGATTCCGATCCGTAGCAGCGGTGGGCTACCGTGCCGCCTGTCACCTTCACCTCGTGTCCGCCCAGTCGCATCGTGCCCCCCATTTCAGCCAGATTGCGCTGGTCGGGCAGCAGGTAGATGACCGGCGTTTCGGCCCCCGCGTCGAACTCGGCGTGGGCGGCGTTCAGCAGTCCGCACTGGTTTCGCGCGAACTCCACGACGGCCAGCTGGAACCCATAGCACAGGCCCAGGAACGGCAGGCCGTTCTCCCTGGCGTGCTGTATGAACCGGATCTTCCCCTCTGCGCCCCGCTCGCCGAAGCCGCCAGGCACGATGATGCCGGATATGCCGTCCAGCATGCCCGCGTCGATCGGCTGGTCCGCCGAGAATTCCGTCGTATCGATCCACTCCGTGGCGATATCCACGCCCACGCTGACTTCGCTGTGGTCCAGGGCGTTCAGGATACTCACGTATGAATCGTGCAGGGCCGTATACTTGCCCGTAATGGCGATGCGGACTTCCGGGTGGCTTTTGGAGAGGTATTTGAGGTAGATGTCGAATATCTGGGGCCGCTGATCGGTACGTTGCGGGAGATTTACGTTGAGCTTCTCGGCGACGATCTGAACCGTCTGCTGGCGGTCGAGCAGGGTGGGCACGCGGTAGATGGAATCCGTATCCGGGCTGCTGACCACGCGATCCTCCGCGATGTTGCAGAAGAGGCTGATCTTCTGGCGGACGCTCTTGTTCAGCGGTATGGCCGAACGGCACACCACGATATCCGGCTGGATGCCCAGTTGCAGGAGCGCCTTGACGCTGTGCTGCGTGGGTTTGGTCTTCAGTTCCCCCGCGGACTCGTTATAGGGTACCTGCGTGACGTGGGCCGACATGACA
>JAJECR010000379.1 GCA_022821935.1 Candidatus Latescibacterota bacterium | reverse complement strand
AACTGGACACCCTATGGCGGCGCTTTGCCCCGCTGGACAGACAATTACAATCCGAAGCCATGCAGTACGTGCCGGGTTTTCAGTCGGACCCCATGCACTACTATTTCGAGGAAATGCCGTCCGGCCTGAACATGGACGCGTTCATGGCGGGGTGGCGGAACAACTGAACACACCGCTTTCTCGCCACCAGGGAGACTAGGATGAAAATTACTTCCGTCGCCGTGTGGACCGTCGTCGTGCCCATCATACCGGGCCGCGTGCACAGTCCGATATACACCGACAAGTCCGGGTGGGACCTGGTGCCCAAGCACATCATCCGAATCGATACGGACACCGAGTTCTCCGGCATCGGAGAAACCTGGCGGGGCATGCCCATCGAGGAGGTCAGGGATGGCGCCAGACAACTGATCGGCCGTGACCCCGAGGCCATCGCGCCCCAGGATATCTTCGGGCGCCAGGCCGAGAAGGCCGACGACGACATGACGGTGGGCGCCGGACCGGCCTACGACGCCTGCGAGATGGCCGTATTGGATCTGGTGGGGCGTGTGAGGGGCGTGCCCGTGCACACGCTACTAGGCGGCGCTGTGCGGGACCGCGTCCGGGCCGACTACTGGATGGGCCATCAGACGCCCGAGGACGGCCGCAGGGCCGTGGAACGGGCGTTGCGGCACGGATTCAAGGGCGTCAAGATCAAATGCCGGATCGAGGAGCCCATGTACGAACGGCTGAAGGCCATGCACGACGTGGGCGGTTCCGAATTCAAGGTTACCGTGGACCCCAACGAACGGTTCCACACCGCGGCGCAGACCATCGAACTGGCCGAGCGACTCGAGCCGCTCGGGAACGTGGAGGTCTTCGAGGATCCCATACCGAAGACGGATATCGAGGGCTACGAAGAAATCCACCGGGCCATTTCTTTTCCCCTGGCCATGCACCTGGGAGACGGTCCGGGCGTAGTCCGGGCCCTGCAGGCCGACGGGGGCCGGGGCGTGGTGGACTGCGTGAACCTGGGCGGCAGTATGTTCGGCTTTCAACGCAACGCGGCCACGGCCGCCGCCGCCGGGCTGCCCTGCTGGCACGGATCGGGAAACGACCTGGGCATCGCGGATACTTCCTACGTCCACGCCGCGGCCGCGGCGCCCAACTGCACCATGGCGTCCGACTTCGTGGGCGGATGGACCCGGGAGGACGACCTCATCGTCGAACCCATAACCTATGAGAACGGATACGTCCCCACGCCGATGAAGCCGGGGCTGGGATGCGACCTGGATTACGACGCGCTGCAGCGGTACACGCAGAGCCACGAGGAATTGCACTGAAACGTCATACCGAACCACGAAAGGAGCGTCCATGCGGTTGATCGCCGTGGGCTGCGAGTATTCCGGCGTCACCACACTGATCGACGGGCTATACGCCTGGGGGAACGAACGGGGCGTGCACCACCACCTCGACGACCACTTCACCATCCCGGACGCCTACCATCTCGATGCGGAGGAGCAGCAGGGTTTTATCGACATGCTGCCGGCCATCAAGGAGCGGTTTCAACGTTTCCAGATCGTGTACCACGTCCGCCTGATGCACAAGTTCGATCACATCCTCCTCGGCGGATTTCACATTGAGGAAATGGTCTACGGACCCCGGTACTATTACCCGGGAATCAACATCGCGGTGCGTGAGTACGAGCCGGACATGCCCGACGATGCGATCCTTGTTCACCTGCATGCCCGTCCCGAAGTGATCCGGCGTCGCATGGAGACGGCCCCCCATCCCCGCCAGTTGGTGCCGGCGGAGGACGTCCCGCTCATCCTGGAGCGGTTCGAAGAGGAGGTCGCGCAGTCGTGGATACACCGGAAGTTCGCCATAGACACGTCCGATTTGACGCCCGGGGAACTGCTGGACACGTTCCTGGCGCGGTCCGTCCCCTACCTGAACGCCCGGGACGCGCTGACCAGGATGCAGTAAGCTGACCAGGATGCAGTAAAAGGAGCCTAAGTGAAAATCACACATGTGGGGGCCGTACTGCTCCAGCCCATTCCATGGGTGCTGGTCAAGGTGAAGACCGACGAGGGACTGGTCGGTATCGGAGAGGCGTATCACGGAGCGGGGGTCCACCAGATCGCAACCGACCCGAGGCTGGTCGAACGGGCGCTCATCGGCAAGGACCCACGTAACGTGGACCGGCTGTTTCACGATATGATGGGTTCCATGTCCGCTTCCGGTTTCTACCAGGGCGCGGTCATGAGCGCCATCAGCGGGATCGAAATGGCGCTCTGGGACATCACGGGACAGGCCTGCGGCGTGCCCATCTGGCAATTGCTCGGCGGCAAGTTCAGAGACCGCATCCGCATATACAACGACTGTCACGCGGGGGACGAGGAGACCCCGGAAGCATATGCCGAGAAGGCCAGGGCCGTGGAAGCCCGGGGCTTCGACGCCATAAAGTTCGACATCGACCCCCAGCCATCCCGGCGGGACCGGTACAACAGGACTATCAGCAACCACGACGTGGCCTACTTCGTCGACGTCATTACCGCCTTACGGGAGGCTCTGGATCCCAACACCGACCTGCTGATCGACGCCCACTGGAACTACGCGCCGGTGGATATACTCAAAGTGGCCTACGCCATCGAGGATCTCAACTTGATGTGGCTGGAAGACCCTGTGCCGCCGGAGAACATCGAGGCCATGGCAAAGGTCACGCAGGCCACGCGCGTCCCCATCTGCACAGGGGAGAACTTCTATACGCGCCACGGATTCCGGGAGCTCATCGAAGCACAGGCGGCGGACATCATCTCGCCCGATCATGCAAAGGCGGGAGGACTGCTCGAAGGGCGGAAGATCGCCGATCTGGCCGACATGTACTATATTCCACTCTCCCCGCACAACATCTGCGGACCCATCGGCACGGTGGCGGTCTGCCACCTGTGCGCGGCGGCGCCCAACTTCCAGGTCCTGGAATTCCATCACCTGGACGACGAAGTGTGGAATTCGCTGACGGTGGAAAGGGACCTGATCCAAAACGGGCACATCGACCTGCCCACGAAACCGGGCCTGGGCGTGACGCTGGACGAGGATACGGCCCGGCGCGCGGCCCGTGAAGATCTGGGATTCTTCTAGACAGGCGCGATGCGCATCGTGCGATTGTTTCTACATTGTACAATCCACGGCAAGAACCGCGTTGCGGCAAACTGAAATACCATGGGATACGACGCTGAAATCGTAGGGCCGCGGATGAACCCGGACCTGACGCCAGAACTGGAACGAGAGGCTGCCTTCTTCCGGAAATGGGGCTACCTCGTCATCGAAAATGCCCTGACCGTTCAACAGATCGAAACGCTCAGGGACGCACTTGACGAGACCTTTGTCCGCCGCGGCGAGACGTTTGCCCACCAGCTCCTCGAGGAAGACGACCGGTTCGCCTTCCTGCTCGACCATCCGCCCGTCCTGGACCGCATGAAGGCCATCCTGGGCAACTGCATCCAGCTCCACAGCGCGACGGCCCGTGTAACGAAACCCGGCGAACCGGACCAGAACTGGCACCGGGACATACCCTGGCCCAAGGACCCGGAGCCGCCGCCCTACGGCAATGAGCCCGGCCAGATCAACTGCGGGTACTATCTCGACCAGTTGACCATGGAGAACGGTCCCATTGTCATCGTACCGGGCAGTCATCGGGCGCCCTTCAAGCCCCCGGAGACTCCTGCCAGGTTTCCGGACGAGAAGCACGTGCTGGCCAGGCCGGGACAGGCGGTCATGTTCGACGGCTGGCTCTTTCACCGCGGGGCCGCCAACCAGTCGGACCGGAACCGCAGAGTCTGCCTGATGTGCTATCAGAACGCCTGGATGAAATCCCGGGAACCCTTCGACGGTCCCAGGGTGATGGCCATGCGGGAGAACGGAACGAAGGAACAGAAACTGCTGCTCGGCGCAATCGACCGGTGGTAGCTAATGTGGATGTACGTTTTCCATGAGCGAAAAAGGCAATGAGCCGGGCATAACGGACGTAACATGAGCGAAACAGTATTCAGCGAAGCTCCCGAGAGCGACGCACCGCTGATGGACATCCAACGGGCCGAACTGCCCGTACGCATCGGCATCTCGTCCTGCCTGCTCGGCGAGCGGGTCCGCTACGACGGCGGGCACAAGCGCGACGATTACCTGGTGGACGTAGTCGGCCGGTACGTGGAATGGGTCCCGGTCTGCCCGGAAGTGGAAGCGGGCATGGGTACCCCGCGGGAGACCGTGCAACTTACGCGGGTCGACGGCGATATCCGGATGCTGACGAAAGCGGGCGTAGACCACACCGGCATTGTGGACTGGTTCGCCCGGCAGCGGGTGCAGTCCCTGGAGCAGGCGAAGCTGAGCGGATACATCCTGAAGAGCCGGTCCCCTTCCTGCGGCATGGAACGGGTACCCGTGGTCCAGCCCGGGGGCGCCGCCCTCAGGAACGGGCGCGGCATATTCGCCCGGCGGTTGATGGAAGCCTTGCCCCATCTGCCCGTGGTGGAAGAGCAACGGCTGCACAACCCCCGGGTCCGGGAAAACTTCATCGGCCGGGTCTTCGCCTGTTACCGCTGGCTGCAGCTGGTCGCCACGGGCCTTACCCGGGACTCGCTGATGAGCTATCATCGGGCCTACAAGTACCTCCTCATGGCCCACAGCCAGGAAGGCGCGCGCCGTCTGGGACGATTGCTCGCAAAACCGGAGCTTTACGCCACCACCGACGAACTGGCGGACGCCTACCTGGACGAATTCAACCGGGTCATGAAACGCACGCCCTCCCGGCGGAACCACACCAATGTGCTGCAACACATGGCGGGCTACGTTTCCGACCGGCTCGACAGCCGGACACGCCGGGAACTGACCCGCATGATCCAGAAGTACCGCGAGGAGCTCCTGCCCCTGATCGTCCCCGTCGTCATGCTGCGGCACTACGTCCGGGAGTTCGATATCACCTACCTGAAGGACCAGACCTACCTCCATCCCTTTCCCGGCGAACTGATGCTGCTCAACCAGTTGTAGCGCCTGTTCTGCCACAACCCGTGCACGGGACGAACCCCTTGACCGGAATCCCCGGGTTCTTTTTCTTAGGATGACTGTTTTCGGTCTCTATGGCAGGATGCTTCCCGAGTCCGTTTCTTCAGCGTGATACCAGCGAGGACCCATCGAAAATGCAGGCGGAATCCTTACCTATCCAGCTTACCAACGAGCAGATCGGGCAGTTCCACGCGGAGGGCTATCTCGTTGTCGCCGACCTTTTGAATACGGACGAGGTGAAGGCGTTCCTGCGGCACCAGGCCGACCCGGAAGCCGAGTCGCTGCGGCAGGGCCTTCGCACCCACCTGTCCGATCCCTACTGGCGCGAACTGGCCCACCATCCCAACGTCGCCGGCGTCGCGGCCCAGATCCTGGGCGGCCGCCCCTGTATCGTGCAGACCATGTACATGGCCAAGGAACCGGCCGGGCCGGATGAGGAACTTGGCGGGGCCGGCATCTCGCTTCACCAGGATTCCCATTACCTGCCCAACGAGCCCGACACGCTGATGGCCTGCTGGATCGCCATGAGCGATACGGATCCGGAGAACGGCGGACTGTGCGTGGCGCCGGGCAGCCACAAGGACGACCTGCGGGAAACGACCCTGAACACCAACCCGGAGCACACCAGTTGGGTAAGCGAATACGGCATGCGGTCGCCCGACGGCCGCGAGTGGACCGAGGAACTCTACTCCTTCGACGTAGTGGGCATCGGGGAAGAGGACCTCGACCGGCTGACGGTTCCGTGCGGGAGCGGCGTGTTCTTTACCAGCAGGACGGTGCACGGATCCTATGCCAACAGGTCCCGTACCCGGGCACGCCTGGCCTTCGCCGTCCACTACGTGAAGGAAGGCACCTGGGTGTTTCGCACCGACGTGCAGGACACGACACCGGTGGACCTTCAACAGGGCTGACCCGAGCGAGGCCGGCCAACCCGGGGATACTCATGGAAAGACTGAATGTCATCCTTTTGCCCATGCGCCGGCTGTACACCCCCTGGTGCGAGAATATCAAGGCGGCCATCGGGGACCGGCACAACCTGACCGAACTCGACGACGGCCGGCCCATGGCGCCTCAGTTCGCCGGCATGGATGTGGTGATCGACCAGGGCGGAAGCGTGGGCACGAGGGAGATGATGGACGCGGCGACCGACTGCCGGCTTTGGCAGATCGTGGGGACGGGCTTCGACCACTTCGACCTGGCCTATATCAAGACGAAGGGCATCCCGACGGCCAATACCCCCGGACAGTTCAGCGACGTCGCCCTGGCCGAAACGGCCATGATGTTCATCATCATGCTGTCGCGGCGCTACCAGGAGGCGGCGGACAACTTCGCCGGTGGACGATTCTACGATCCGATCGGATACGAACTGGAGAACCGGACCCTGGGCATCGTCGGGTTCGGCGCGAGCGGCCAGGCCCTGGCCCGGCGGGCGAAGCCCTTCGGCATGCGGATCATGGGCATCGACGTCCGTGAGATCGAGTCCGAGGTGCTGGGCGACATACAGCCGGACTTCATGGGAACCCCGGACGACCTCGACCGGGTCGTGGCGGAGAGCGATTTTCTCTCCCTGCACCTGCACCTGAACGACGAAACCCGCCATATCATCGACGCCCGGCAACTGGCACGCATGAAGCCCACTGCGAGCATCATCAACGTGGCGCGGGGCGCCCTGGTGGATGAAGAGGCCCTGTACGAGATGCTTGTCGAAGGACGCATCGGCGGCGCCGGCCTGGACGCCTACGCCCAGGAGCCGCCTGACCCGGCGCTGCCCGTGTACCAGTTGACCAACGTGGTGGCCACGCCGCACATCGCGGGCGTAACGGACGGCACCGCCCGGCGCAGGGCCGCCGCGGCCGCGGAGAACACGGACCGGATCGCACGGGGGCTCGAACCCCTGTACCGGATCGACCTGTGACCGTCCACGCGGGGGCCGCCGCACCTTCCTCCATGGCCGAAATGACCACCGCCGAAGCGATCGTCCGGACCCTGGTCTCACACGGCGTCGATACGGTCTTCGGGCTGCCGGGCGTGCAGAACGACGCGCTGTACAATGCGTTCCACGACCATCGCGACCGCATCAGGGTCATCCACACCCGGCATGAACAGGGCGCGGCCTACATGGCCCTCGGTTACGCCCTGTCCACGGACCGGGCCGGCGTCTACAACGTGGTCCCCGGACCCGGGTTTCTCAACAGTACCGGCGCCCTTTGCACGGCCTATGCCACCAACGCGAAGGTCCTGTGCCTGACCGGCGAGATCCCTTCGAAGTTCATCGGCCGCGGCATCGGCCAGTTGCACGAAATCAACGAGCAGCTGCGGGTGCTCCGTTCGCTGACCAAATGGTCCGCCCGCATCACGGGACCGGCCGAGGCGCCTGGCAGGACGGCCGAGGCGCTGAGGCAATTACATGCGGGAAGGCCCCGTCCCGTGGGCCTGGAATGCCCCTGGGACGTGCTTGCGTCCGAAGGCGAGGTGGATCGCATTCCCGTTCCGCTGCCCATCGCGCCCGACCCCGTCGACACGGATGCC
>JAJECR010000326.1 GCA_022821935.1 Candidatus Latescibacterota bacterium | reverse complement strand
GTGCAGCGTGGCTCTATCTGGTACCATGGATCACCTGTGCGTTCGATTCGCCAGGAGTGTCTCCCCGAGCACCAAAGCGATGAGCGTGAAGCCGAAAAACCACCAGAGCCGCTGGCGGCGTTCCACTTCGGTGTCCCTGGCATGCTGCGCCAACGATTCCGTTTCCCGCGATTCGGGGCTCTTCGCCACGGGATTGACTACGGCCGAAGCAAAGGCCTCCGGGTCCAGCCTGGCGAAGTCGGACTCCCGGGTGTCGAGGTTGATCGCGAAGGTCCGCGGGCTTCCTCCCGTCTGAACCTGGTACAGCCCGGGTTGCCGCGTTCGCGTGAACAGCTTCGCTTCCGTCCGGGACTGCTCCACCGGAACCTGCTCACCGGATGGGAGCGTCACGCGGCTGGCCTCGGCAGGAAGCCTGACCGCCTCTCCCGTCAGGCTGTACGCGCGGGCCGCCCGCTCATACATTGACCCGCGGGAAGCCAGGTAGTCAATACATTCGTAAAGGAACGGAACGAATACCTCTCGAATGGGAAAATCGTTCCAGGATAGATCGAAGGTGGACAGAAACAGGAGCGTCCGACCGTTTCCCAGGGGCTTTTCCGCTAACGCCGCGCTGCCATCATCGAACCGGCCCGGGACCGACGCCGAGGAGTCGGGTTCGAGCCTGGCCGTGCCGTAGAACCGCACCGTGCCGAAATCCCCGTGGCGGGGACCCGAAAAGGGCTGAAAAACCGGATGCTGGTAGTTCACGTCGGTCAGCAGCCGGTACCGGTCTCTCGGTGCGTCCGGGGTTGAAACCGACTCGATGCGTCCGGGCAGCAGTTCGCCGAAGGACGAGTTTAATATACGAGGAGAAACGGCGGGATTCAAGCCGATAATGAGACTGCCGCCCGATCGCACGTAGCCGGTCAGCCTGTCTTTCGCGGCACGCGGCAGGGCGGACAGGTTTGCGGAAACGACGACGTCGTATCCCGCGGGATCGATCTCGGGCAACGCGCCTGCGGATCGCACGTCAACGGAAACGGGCGGGTCCTGGCGCAACGACAACGCCTGGGACAGGTAGTAGGCGGCCTCGGAAGGGCTGTCCGGTCGGATGCGTTCCTCCACGCATAGCACGCGAAGGGGTGCGGGCGCGTCCACGGTGAAATAAAACCGGTTGTCCACCGGGAGCCCATCTTCCCCGAACAGCACGACGCCCGAGTTCATGTCTGACTCGAAGGAATGGCTGAAGGTCTCCACGTGACCGGTCCGCGGAGGGATATCGATCCGTCGCGACGCGGCCGCGCGACCGTTGACCTGGAGCGTGAGCTCGTCCTGAAAGGGCGTCTGGCCGTAGTTCCGAATCCGTACGACCACGTCGCGTGTCCGGTCTTCCGCCGTAAGCGCGGCGGGGATTTCCACGCCGGTTACGGCCGTGTTGTCGTCCTGGTCCTCCCACACGTCGATCATCCTGAACTGTACGCCCGGACTGAGCCTCCACCCGGCCGATCGGGGATTCCAGCCGGACTGCTGAAAGTCGGACACGAGGTAGAGGGTGCGCCTGTCGAAGTCGGCCCCGCTCAATTGATCGTCGGCCGCCCGAAGCGCTTCGACGTAGTCCGTCCCTTCGAAGGTCGGCTCGACCTGGGTATCGAGCAGGGCGGTCAGAACGGAGTGGTCGGGACCGAGTTCCCGTACGACCCGGGCCTGGGCCGCGAAGGTCAGCAGGGCGACCCGGTCGCCGGTCTGAAGCCCGTCCAGGACTTCCGCGGCCCGGCGTCTGGCCAGGGCGAGCCGGTTCCCGTACCCCATGCTGTAGGACGTGTCGATCAGTATCGCCACGGCCTCCGGCTGCGTACCCGCGAAGAGGCTTTCTCCCTGGTCCCGGATGAAGGGCCGTGCGAAGATCACGGCAAGGAGCGTGCAGGCCGCCATGCGCAGCAGAAGGAGCAGGAGGCGCCGCAGCTTCTGCTGGCGGACCACGGCGCGCTGGGACGCCATGAGAAACCGGACCATGCTGAAGACCTGGACCCCGGCCCGCTGTCTTCGGACCAGGTGCAGGATCAGCGGGACCGCCGCGCCGAGGGCGCCGAAAAGAAACGTGGCGTTCAGGAAGGCCAGATCCATGACTTAACCCATCGCGGTTACAGGGCTATCGTTTCACCATGCGCCTGCTCAGATAGGAGAACAGCGCGAAATCCAGCGGCCTTTCGGTTTCCATGCGCTCATAGTCGATCTGGATCTTCGCGCATCCCGTCCTGATCGACTCCATGAAGTCCCGGACGGCTTCCAGGTATTCGTCGCGGATGGCCGAAGGCGTGACCGTGATCCGCTCGCCGGTCTCGGGGTCGTCGAACCTCGCCGTCTCGGTGAAGGGGAAGGTGAGTTCTTCCCGGTCGACGATGTGAAACACCAGCACTTCGTGTCCCTTGAAGCGAAAGTGCATCAGGGCGTTCATCATCTGTTCGACGTCGTCGATCAGATCGGAGATCAGGATGACCAGTCCCCGCCTGGGGATTGACTCGGCGAGCTCGTGGAGGGGCCTGCCGATATCTGTCCCTTCGGCGGCGCTCAGCCCTTCGAGTACGGAGTGTATGGCGTGCAGATGGGTACGCTTCGAACTGGGCGGAAGATAGTCGTGGACGACCCGGTCGAAGGTGACGAGTCCCGCGCCGTCTCCCTGACGCATGATCAGGTAGGCCAGGGAAGCCGCCAGGTACGAGCCGTATTCGAGCTTGTCCAGTCCGCCGGTCCGCCTCGACTGCCCGGACTGCCTGGGCCGACTGGACCGCCCGGTACGCCCGGTACGCCCGCTGCCGTATCCCATGGACGCGCTGCGGTCGAGCAGC
>JAJECR010000170.1 GCA_022821935.1 Candidatus Latescibacterota bacterium | reverse complement strand
CCACGCGACGACCGGTGCCGGATCAAACGCGAACTGGGTGACCACGGCCGGTTTCGTTCTTGTGTCCCAGGCGGTACATGCGAGGCAGGTAGAGCACCAGCTGGATCGCCAGTGCGATCCGCCCCACCTCGAGGATCATGGTGTCCCAGCTCCATCCCAGCACGGCGCCGAGGACCCAGACCAGACCCGCTTCGCCCGATGTGCCGATCGATTCCATGCTAGTCCTTCCGATACCGTATGCGGGGGTCTACCAGGGCGTACATGAGATCCGTTATGACGTAGATTACGACGATGAGCGACGACCATAGCAGGGCCGTGGACATGATCATGGGGTAGTCCCGGGCGAATACGCTCGTGGTGAAATACCGGCCCAGGCCGGGTATGCGGAAGATTGTCTCGATGAAGAAGGACCCGGTGATCAGGTTGGCCATCATCGGTCCGGCGATGGTCAGCAGGGGGATCAGGGCGTTCTTGAACACGTGCACCACCACGACCGAGAACTCGGTCAGACCCTTGGCCCGGGCGGTTCGCACATAGTCGGCGCGGATGGCCTCGATCATGTTCGACCGGGTGTATCTCGCCACCACGGCCATATCGCCGAGCGACAGGGCGATCACCGGCATGACCCAGTCCTTGGGCGAATTCCAGCCTCCCGTCTCAAATAAGTGCAGCCAGAGGGAGAATACGACGGTGAGGCCCACGGCTACGACGAAACTGGGCGTCACGATGCTGAATACCGCCGTGAGCGAGGCGACGTAGTCGATCCAGGTGTTCTGGTACACCGCCGCGAGAATGCCCAGCAGCAGTCCCCCGGTCAGGGCCACGACCAGGGCCATGCTGCCCAGGTGGACGGACACGGGCCAGGCCTGGGCAATGAGCTCCTGGCAGGTTTTGCTCTGGTGCTGAAAGGAGTAGCCGAAGTCGCCCCGGACGACGTTGCTCACCCAGGAGATGTACTGGATGTGCAGGGGTTGGTCGAGATTGTACTTCCGCATCAGGTTGGCCCGCACCTCGGGCGTCAGGGGTATCCCGCCTGTCTCGCCGCCCGCGTCGAACGGTCCGCCGGGCACGGCGTGCATGATGGAGAAGGTGATGACCGAGACGGCGAAGAGTACGGGAAAGATCCAGAGTATGCGGCGGACCAGGTACCGGAAGCCCAGGTTCAGGCCGAGGAGAAAGATGCTGGTGACCGCAAGCATGATCAGCGTGCGGATCAGCATGACGTTCTGGGAGTCGGTGCCCCAAAACGCCAGGCTCACGGCGGCCAGGGCGATGCCCCGCGCGGCCAGATTCGGCACGCCGAATCGGCGCATCAGGGTGGACGCGGCGACGAACAGGAGGAGCCAGAGCGCCGCGAGGGCGGTGCCGAACACGCCAAGCTGCGGCGCCGCGACGGCCAGGGCGACGATGGTGACCAGCGTCTGGACGCCCTTGACGAAGGCCGGGTCAAGCTTGCGCCGGTTACCCCAGTAACCGACGGCCAAGACGAGCAACAGCCACAGAACGCCAATGATCCCTATTGCGGGCATCCGATCGTCTGATCCTTTGCTTGAATGGGGTGATTACATGGGAAACCGCGGTCCGAAGGATGGGGAAACCGCCTGCGGGGGCGAGCCCGTCCGCAAATCGCGGCGTCGACGGAGCGAGGCCCCGCCTGCCGCCACACAACCTATAGTCCCGCAGTGATTCTGTCAACGTATTTCGGTGTTTTCGGCAGGGCAAAAACCTGTTGATTATACGGGCCGTTTTGTTGTTTCATAGGGACATGGATTACCTGACCAGCGGTTTTCAGGAAGCGGTCCGATTGCTGCTCACGGGCGAGTCCGGCGTGTATGGCATCGTCGGCGTTTCCGTTTTTGTCGCGGTATCCGCGATCCTGCTGGCTTCCCTGATGGGACTGCCCGCGGGCTATTTTCTCGCGACCCACCGGTTTCGCGGCCAGCGCCTGGTTACCACGGTGCTCAATACGCTGCTCGCCATGCCGACCGTAGTGATCGGGCTCTTCGTCTACGCCCTGATCTCCCGGCGCGGCCCCCTGGGGTTTCTCGAACTGCTGTATACGCCGAAGGCCATGATCATCGGCGAGACCATCCTCGCCCTGCCCATCGTCGCCGCCTTCACCCTTTCGGCCTTCCGCGCCGTAGATTCACGGATCACGGAGACGGCCCTGACGCTGGGCGCCACGACGGCCCAGACGGCCCGCACGCTGATTTCGGAGGCCCGATTCGGGATCATGGCCGCGGTGGTCGCCGCCTTCGGGCGGGTCATCGCCGAGGTGGGCGCGGCCATGATGCTGGGCGGCAATATCAAGGGAAGCACACGGACCATGACGACAGCGATCGCCCTGGAGAGCAGCAAGGGGGAGTTCGGACTGGCCATCGCCCTCGGCATCATCCTGCTGCTGACCGCTTTCGGCGCGAACATACTTTTTCACTGGCTGCAGGGGTTCGACGACTGATGGCCGATCCGATCATCGTGGTCGAGGATCTGGCGCACCGCTACGCTTCCGGGTTTCAGCTGCGGGTACGCCGTCTCGCCCTGTCCCCAGGAAGAACCTATGCCGTTTACGGAACGAACGGATCGGGCAAGACGACGCTCCTGAACATGCTCGCCCTGCTGACCCTGCCCCAGGAAGGCCGGATCCTCCTCGAAGGCCGGCCCGTGCACGGGGCCGATCCGGCCCGCGGCCGCCGGTACCGCCGCCGCGTCACGCTGCTCATGCAGCACGTATACCTGTTCCGGTCCACTGTGTTCGAAAACGTGGCGGCCGGCCTGCGGTTTCGCGGCATGGCGAAGGAGGCCATAGAAGAACGCGTGAACGCCATGCTCGGCAAGGTGGGCCTCCGGGAATTCGCCCACCGGCCCGCCCACAGCCTGTCGGGGGGAGAAGCCCAGCGCGCCGGACTGGCCCGGGCCATGGTCACGGACCCCGACGTCCTGCTGCTCGACGAGCCCACGGCCAGTGTGGATGCGGCGCATGGGCGGCA